>CAZGVH010000028.1:0-10542 GCA_964528955.1 uncultured Dehalococcoidales bacterium
TGCACGAGGTAGGCAATCCGCGTATTCCCTCTATCTGTACTATACATAACCTGCAAGCTCCGAAAGGGCTCAGGTCGGGATGATAGCAGAGAGTAGGAATGTAGATGCCGTTATCCAGCGCAGCTTCAAGAACAGTCTTGCCGGTTTCGGTCTTTACGTCTATTCCGTTGATATTTAAAGTGATGCTGTTCACAGTTTTTCCTCAGATTGGGCATTTTGCCAGCTGCCTACCGGGATCAATTCTTCCGGGATTTGCAATTTTTCACCGCTGACTTTGACAACAGCGTTAAAACGTACCGGACATACGTCAAGACAGTTACCGCATTTAATGCATTTGTCCTGGTCTATGATGTGTATCATGCGCTTGTCGCCTGAAATCGCTTCGACCGGGCAGCCCCTCTTGCAAATGCCGCATCCCTGGCATTTGTCCGGCAGGATATAGAAATTAATCAGGTTCTTGCAGACCAGCGCCGGGCAGCGTTTTTCTTTAATGTGCGCTTCGTATTCGTCTCTGAAATACCTTATGGTAGTAAGCACGGGATTCGGGGATGTTCCGCCTAATGCGCACAGCGAACCAGCCTGAATCGCTTTTGCCAGCTCCAGCAGCAGGTCGATATGCTCTTCTTTACCTTTTCCCTGTGTAATATCGTCGAGTATCTTTAACATCTGGAGAGTTCCTTCACGGCACATGATGCACTTGCCGCAGGACTCCGCCTGTGTAAACGACAGGAAATAGCGGGCAAGGTCGACCATGCAGGTTTGCGAATCTACCACTATCATACCGCCGGAGCCCATGATGGCGCCGGCAGCCGCCAGCCTTTCGTAATCGACCGGCAAATCCAAAGCGCTTGCAGGTAAACAACCGCCGGAAGGGCCTCCGTTTTGAACCGCCTTGAAATCCTTGCCGTCGATAAGTCCGCCGCCGATTTCATAGATTATCTCGCGCAGTGTAATCCCCATCGGTACTTCAACCAGTCCGCTGTTGGCAATCTTGCCGGTTAAAGCGAAAACGGCAGTTCCCTTGCTTTTTTCGGTGCCGATCTTGCTGTACCAGTCTGCGCCATTGTTGATTATTACCGGCACGGAAGCCAGCGATTTAACATTATTAATAGTGGTGGGTTTGCCCCATAATCCGGCTTGGGCGGGGAAGGGGGGACGTGAGCGCGGCATGCCGCGTTTTCCCTCTATGGAGGCCATGAGAGCGGTTTCTTCTCCGCAGACAAAGGCTCCGGCGCCCTCGTTAACATTTATTTTAAAACTGAAACCGGAACCCAGTATATTCTCTCCGAGGAATCCTTTTTCCTCAGCCTGTTTTAATGCGATTCTAAGCCTTTTGACCGCCAGCGGATATTCGGCGCGGATGTAAATATATCCTTCGCCGGCGCCGATGGCATAAGCCGCAATGATCATTCCTTCGATAACCGTATGCGGGTCGGCTTCCATGATGCTTCTATCCATAAATGCGCCGGGGTCTCCCTCGTCGGCGTTGCAAATCATGTACTTGATATCGCTATTCTCTTTTTGGCAGAATTCCCACTTCATACCTGTAGAAAAACCGGCGCCACCCCTTCCTCTCAAACCTGATTTCTTTACTTCTTCTATTACCTGTAACGGTGTCATTTCAGAGAGGACTTTTTTCAAAGCGTTATATCCGTCTTTGGCGATATAATCGTCTATGCTTTCAGGGTTGATATGTCCGCAGTTACGCAGGATGATACGCTGTTGTTTGCGGTAGAAGTTGATGTCTTTATACAGTGGTATCTGCTGTCCGTTGACCGGTTCACGATAAAAAAGCCGTTCGACGGGCTTGCCGTTGATCAAGTGGTTTTGAACGATATCGGAAACATCATCAACAGTAAGGTGAGTATAGAAAATGCCTTCCGGTTCGACGATGGCAATCGGCCCCTGTTCACAAAAACCATGGCAGCCGGTAAAATCTACTTTAACGTTTTTTAAACCAAGCTCATTTATTTCTTGTTCCAGAGCCTGTCGTATTTCATTGGACTTGCCGGAAACGCAACCGGTGCCTTCGCATATTAGTATGGTGTATTGTTTATTATCAGGCATTGCTGACCGCCTTGTCCCTGGTGTTTAGCAGGTTGGATACTTTTTGAGGGGTCATATTGCGTTGCACCTCGTTATCCAGAACCATCGTAGGCGCCAAGGCACAGGCTCCGATACAGGCGACGGTTTCCAGTGAATATTTACCGTCTGCGGTAGTTTCCCCGGGTTTAATGTTCAGTTCGCGTTCAACTGTATCCAGGATGCGGGCTCCACCTCTAACATGACAGGCTGTCCCCAGACATACCTTGATCGTGTGCTCTCCCGGTTTTTTAAAACGGAATTGAGAATAGAAGCTGGCAACACTGAAAATATCGTTTGCCGATATTCCAAGATGACGGCTTATTTCTGATATAGCTTCGGCAGACAGATACTGCTCCTTTTCCTGTACTTCTTGAAGTATCGGAATAAGATTCTTTCTTTCCGATGTATATTTATTCAGAATATTATCTGTTAAGGTGGCCATAAAAGCTCCTGTTAAATATATTACTTATATCAATATAAAATCTCCCCGGCAATCAATAAATGAACGGCCGAGGAGAAACTTTTACTTATATGGTATCGGTAATAATTAAACCCAGCCGCGGAGTTTCATCGCTTCGACAACACGTTCGACTGCTCTGACATAGGCTGCCTGTCGCATATTTATCTTGTAGTCCTTGCTGGTATCCAGTACGGAATGATAGGCTGCGGTCATTTTCCTGTCAAGTTTCTCACGTACTTCCGATTCTTCCCATGTATACATATAGAAGTTTTGTACCATTTCGAAATAGGAAACGGTTACTCCTCCGGCATTGCACAGGAAATCGGGTATAACATGAATGCCGTTCTTATAAAGAATGTCATCGGCTTCGGGGGTGGTGGGGCCGTTGGATAATTCGGCAATGATTTTGGCCTTGATTTTTCCAGCGTTCTTGTCGGTGATGCAGTTTTCTACGGCAGCCGGAATAAGAATATCCACATCCATTTCGAGTAATTCTTCGCCGGATATTTTGGTCATGCCGGGCAGGTTGCAAACAGAACTGGTGTTATTCTTGCATTCATATGCTTTAGCCGGGTCGATTCCGTCTTTTACATCCATGCAGCAAACACCGCCCTTGCTATCGCAAATGCCTACTATCTTGGAACCGAAAAGCTCTTTGCATAACCTGGCGGCATGATAGCCGGCATTTCCGTAGCCCTGTATGGCAACGGTGGCTTTGGCAAGGTCGATACCGAATGCTTTTGCGGCTTCTCTGATAGTCACCATACCGCCTCTGGCAGTAGCGTCTCCGCGTCCCGGAGAACCCCCCACCGGTAACGGTTTACCTGTAATCACACCGAACTGAGTTTTCCCTGTAATGGTTGAATATTCGTCCATCATCCATGCCATGATTTGCGGGGTGGTGTATACATCGGGCGCCGGTACATCTCTTTCCGGACCGACGAATTGATAAATGGCTCGTATATATGCTCTGCTTAAACGCTCCAATTCTCCTGTAGAAAGTTCCTTGGGATTGCATATGATTCCGCCCTTACCTCCACCCAGCGGCAGGTCTAAAAGAGCCGTCTTCCATGTCATCCATGAAGAAAGCGCCCTGACCGTATCGATGGTTTCATCAGGATGGAACCTGATGCCGCCCTTTGCCGGGCCTCTGGCGTCGTTATATTGAACCCTGAATCCCTGAAATACTCTGACAGATCCGTCATCCATTTTAACCGGTAGCGACACATGAAGTTCCCTCATCGGGGTTTTGAGCATGGTCGTTACACTGGGTGACAATTTTAAAATTTTGGCGCAGGCGTCTATCTGCTGTTTGGCTACTTCGAACGGGTTGATTCCTGACATGTTTTTCCCTCTCCTTTTAAAAACATACGAATATTATTAATAAAAGTGAATTACTGCACTTTATAATCGCTATATCTGTGAAAACTCGGCAAGATTGTTATAATCGATAACTGTACTCATGGCGTGGCTTTCGCTATTTATGCCTGCTTCTGCGGCTGCGGCTACCGGATTCAATCCGCCGATAAGAACTACGCCGACACGGTTTAAGTCTATCGGGGTTTCACAAACCGTTTCGCTGATATTTCCCAGCAGGAATATACCGCCCAGCCCTGCTTTTTCCAGCTTGGCGGATACTTCCTCTGCCAACGGACGGCAGATAGAAGGGATTTCCCTGTAGTTAGCCAGTATTTCTCCGTTTCCATCTGCGGCTACTCTGGAAACAGATGTCATTTTAGCCCTGATGAATATTTCCGATGGATCAAGGGAACTGCCTTCATAGTGGATCAGTTCGACAAAACGTAACGGGGAGTGATTTCTGATCTGCAAAATACCGCCAAATTTGGAATCTATCGGTACGCCGGCTTTTAACAAAGAACCATTAACAGCGATGCTGCAGACGGTAGCCAACGCAATTTTCCCTTCGGGAACTATGTAATCTCCGATAGACATACCTTCGTTGGCAACGGAAACAAGTTTACTGAGACAATAAACCGATTGAAATACCGGTTTCATGATTTTATGGGCTTTACTAAAATCTTCCTTACTGAAGACGGAAATATTTACGGGGATAAGGCCGGAGCGTTTATCGAGGTCGAAATTAGTGCGGAAAGCGAGGGTTTCAATTCTGGTCAGCGCGGAACCTACTTTATGGGTAACCATGGCTTTTTTAAGTTCAGATTGTCCGAGTTCTGTGATTACCCTGCCATCGCGTCTGCCTGCAAGTCTGGTGAGCCCTCTCTCATCCATTAATCTCAGGTGATATCTGACTGCTCTTTCACTAAGTTCGATCCCCAGGTCTTTTAATTTCTTGGCGATTACAGTAGAACCTACCGCGGTAGGGGAATCTTTTAAAGTATTGAGAATTGCTAATACCTTGCGTTCTACATCCTGGGTTTCAAACCCCATAAAAACCTCCGGCAGATGGCAACCACATGCCGAATATTATAGGCAAAACAAAACCTACTGTCAAACATCCCATATTTGTTAGTGCGGGATGTTTGACAGTATTTCGATATATTAAACTAAAGGTATTAATTAAACCGTTATTTTATCTATTCATATGTCCTGAATCTACGTGAAGACCCTGCATAATTGGACAAGGAACCAAGCGATTCAAGCTCTTTATGCCCGTTATTGCGTCCCTCCAAAATATCTATTGCTTCTTCGCGATAGGCATCCATCAGGTATGGAATGCCGGTTACTCTGGCGCATTCTTCAGTCAGCGACATAATATCTTTTCTGCTGATTGACGGTAAGCTGAAACAGCGTGCGCCGGCCATAATCTGTTGTAAGCCCACTCTTAATTTTTCACTGTAACTGTAAATGCCTATTGCTCCCAGAGGGATATTCTTAATTTCAGCCGAGCCGACAATATCCTTTACCTCTTCGTAGCAGACGAAAATCTCTTCGGGAGTCGAACCGAACTGGCTGACGGTATTCGGTAATTTATTCTCTTTAATCCATTGGTCGATATTCTTACCAACCATGCCCGGTATCATCAAAGCTCTTCCCATGCAGACCGCCTTTGTAAAAGGAGCGCCCAGCGCCAGCGCTTTGAAGATGCCGTCTTCGCTCGAAAAACCGCCTGCAAAAGCGATATCGGGGACTCTTTCACCCCTATAAGCCAAACGATTGCAAAAATCAAATGCTGCAGCATGCAGATAGAGGCTGGGCATTCCCCATTCCTCCATCATGCGCCAGGGGCTCATACCGGTACCACCGCCGGCACCGTCGATTGTTAACAGATCGATTTTTGCTTTAGAACTCCATTTGATAGCCATTGCCAGTTCGCGCAGGCCATAAGCGCCGGTCTTTAAAGTTATACGCTTGAAACCAAGGTTGCGCAGTCTCTGAACCTCAGCATAGAAGCCTTCTTCATCTATGAATCCGAGACGGCTGTGGCGTTCGAATTCTTTAAGCGAACCATCCTTAAAACTAGCCTGATTTATGGGATGCGATGGATCGGGGGTTACGATATAGCCGCGTCTCTGCAACTCAAGTGCACGTTCAAGGCTGTTTACCTTAATCTCTCCGCCGATACACTTGGCGCCCTGCCCCCATTTTAACTCGATAGTATCCAGTCCATGTTTTTTACTGACATATTCGGCAACACCCAGCCGGGTATCTTCTACGTTCATCTGTACCAGTATTTCACCGTAACCGCCATAATAGCGACGGTAAATCTCTATACGTCTGTCCATATCGGGTGCGGATACGATTTTTCCATTACTGTCCAGTTCAAGTTTCGGGTCGATGCCGCAGACATTTTCTCCGCAAACGAGGGTGACGCCGCTGATAGCCGCGCCGACTGCGAAATGTTCCCAGTTTTTACGTGCGATTTCAGTTGAGCCGAGAGCGCCTGTAAAAACAGGCAGGCGCATTTTAACTTTTTTGTCCCAGCCGTATTCGGTTTCGGTATTTACTGCCGGAAATATAGCGGAATCGGAATTCCCGGCAACATTGTCCGGTAATCCCTTTGCTCCGAGGGCATAACCCTGGATGTTAAGGTGAGAATAATCGACCGGATAGTTCTTGTCTCCGCCTGCAGTGACATCGCCGAAGGGTCCTGGATATATCAATTCACGGCTGCGGAAGGTTGCTTTAAAGACCTCGCAGTTACCGGTACACCCGTCGATACATCTTGAACACAGGCCGCTTGTTGGGACGACACTCTTGGAACGGTTGATGCTTTTCGTTGCATCATTGGCATTTGGTTGCTGTAGATTCATGTTTTTCTTTTCCCTCTCATTTATTAATTTATATTCGATAATCCGTTTCTGTCGAAGACGCAGATTGCGTTTCGATTTTGCGGGTCAGCGATAACTTTAGCTACGGCACCGTTTGCTGATAACGGTACATCGATAACTGTAATAATATTTTCGAACTCAACCATATCGGGCAATAACTCAGACAGTATATTTTTAGAATTACGGAAGAAATTAAAATTAAAATCCGAAGTTTCGTCGTCTGGATAAACTGGAAGATACAGGATATTCGATTCTATCAGGTCCTGGAAGAAGTGAGTGCCATAAGATACTTCAGGCCTTTGTCCCGCCTTTTCGCGGGCAACCTCGACCAGTATGGAGGTATTGTCTATATCCGCATAACCTACATTGACTCCCAGCTCTATATTGGTGCTTCCCCAGCGCCCCGGCCCCATCAGCATTAGTTTTTTATCCCTGTAAAGCAGCACCTCATTAATCTTACCGATTACTCTGCCAATACTCTTTTTGGTATCCAGAGATGGTATTTCGGAATATGTTTTCGGGTCGATGTAAACGATAAATCCGATATTATCAACCATACCGGCATTGATAGCCCTGTTTGAGCGGAAAAGCACCTGCTCTTTCGGCATAATTTTAGGTATACTTACACAAACTCCTCCCAGACTGGGGACATGCAGGGAACGACACTGTAAAAGATTTATTTTAACGTTGTTAAGACTGTCGATATAAGCTGTGAATTCGATATCGACAGGTTGTTCCCACGCCTGTTCCAGTTTGTTGAGTGTGTCTCCCAGTATGTCAACCATATCAGTATGACTGATTAAATTGTTGAAGGTTAAAACCAGGTTGCTATTCGTATCCCCCTTTGATTTTATAAACCAGTCTTTTACGAAACCATCAGATACGTCCGATACAAACAGGTCGATAGACGGAAAATCGAAATCGGTGCAAATTTTACCGAAAGGTATTGTCTCGAATTTATTCTCGGTCATATTAATAACATCTACCATACGCTGGGAATACTTTGATACTTCAGGTCCGGTTTCAGGTCTGATAGCAGGATGACTTACGGCTATCATTCTTGGATAATCGCCGCTGACACGGTTAACGGCGCGCGTACCCAGCCCGGATACGAGACGTATCATACCTTTTTGAGGGTCGATACGGTCTGTCCAGGCGAACAGGTTCCTTGAAAAGGCAACACCGGCAAGACATGGAAGGAAGTATTGCCGGTAGGGGATTCCGGAAACTCTCTGTACCAGAATTGCCATCTGTTCGTCCCCTTCGGAAAAACCTCGCTTTTTACGATAAGCCAGAGCGTCAGGGTTTAAAGCACTGGCGTAAACCAGCTTGATTGCCCTGAGCAGTTCGTTTAGACGGGATTCGGGGTTTCCCTGATTTGCGCAGAATTCACTGCGGTATTTTCCGGCAAACGCATCTGTAAATCCATCCTCGAGCAAACTTGAAGAACGTACTATTATCGGAGCCTGTCCATAATAGTCTATCATTCCGCGCAACTGTTCCAGTATTTCATCCTTAAAATTTCCTTCAAGAAATCTTTCTTCCAGTCTATTGAATTCTTCCCATGAAAGACTGCCTTTTTTGGTAAGCTCAAGGCGGTCTAAAAACAAGTCGTTATTTACCAGAAAGGTAAAAAAGACGTCAGAACCGATGTAAAAAGAATCATGCTCTTCGAGTATCTTTGAATAATCGAAACCTTCCTTTTCTGAATTCAGAACGCCCCTTGCCAGCAGCATACCTGCCGATTTGCCTCCGATACGTCCTGAACCGATAACCCTTTCGCGTATTTGAAGCAGGTTTTCAAGCGTCAAATATCGGTTGGATAACTGGACCAGTTTTTTATGGTTTCCGATAAGCATGCGTGATAATGCTTCTGTTAAATCTCTTATTTCACGTCCAGCAAAGACGCCTCCGGTTTCACGATATTCAAGCAATTTACGGTAAACCGAATCCCAGGGAGCAATCGATTCGTTTCTGATGCTTAAGGGCTGTTTAACCGCTGAAGAAAGCAATCTGGCGGCATCCCCGCTGCGGGCGACTGGTTCCCAGATATCGGACGTAATCAGATGCGGCAGGAACATCTGCCTGGAATAACGGCCGACAACTTTTAACGGTTGAATATAAATGTTCTTTTCAACGCAAAAAACATCGATTAACACCTGCGTGGTATCTCTTATACGTGATATGGCGCTGTTGCCATGCTGACCACGGCGGAGTGCAAAGTAAGCGACGCACTCCGTCTGGTACAGGAAAGGGCAGGTAACCTGAAAGAAATTAGCCAGTAATTCATCGGTAGCCCATTCATCGACCAGGTCGGAGAGGCTATCAAATACATAGCAGCACTTTCTGCCGTGTTCTTCAATTATACGGTGTACTTCGCCAGAAAAATAATCGAAACCGGGTGCAGGATCAATTCTGAGTATTTCCAAATCCATGACCGGTTTTAAAATGGGCGAATGTGCGGCAAAACTGAGATAAACACATTTATATCCGTCTTTAATCGATTGTTCTATAAAACCGCTGGCAAAGTAGGGGTAATCACCAAGATGGTCAACCTGCCAGACAACGTTATCCCCCGGCAGTAATCCTTGCAAGAGACTATCGAGTTGAGGAAAACCGCTGTAATAGGTTCCGGTTAATGCCTCACGGGTATCCATCGATTCATTGCCCTCTCATTATGAATCAGGTATACGGTAACCACTTACCGAATACCATTATATTAACATCGAAGTTACAAATTTGTCAATCGTTCAAATAAGATTTCAATCTTACAATATAGAATACAATGGAGAACAATTGAAAAAATCTGGCCATAGTTAGCCACTTTTATAGCCGAGGTATTGACAATAACTCTTTCTACAATATATTATGCTAAATGAAGACGTCTTGTTTGAGGTGTAGAAATGGCTTCTCATTATAGACGGGGACAAAAGGTAATAATAGTACCGGCAAAGAATCAAGCGGAAGCAGCCCACGATTCGAAGTTGGAACCATATGCCGGCAGGAACGGGGTAATCAGCGATTATTACTGGCTCGAATTACCCAACGGTAATAATGACCGTGTCTTTATTTACACTATCAAAATAAAAGATGAAGACCAGGAAGTGGTGGTTTACGAAGACGAAATCAGGGCTTTCGTAGACTGAACAAAAATACCTCTTATCATTCTTTGTCCGCTAAATTAGACTGGTCTTGCCGATTATTTTCCTGCGGAGTAAAAATATACAACAGACACGGTAATGCGATAATTGCTACCAGAAAAGACATAGCAATCATAATTGCCGTAAGTACACCGAATGTTGAAAACATCGGCATCGGCGCAAAGGCAATAACGGTAAAACCGGCAGCAGTGGAAAGACATGAGCCTAAAAGGGCGATACCCGTACTGCCGGCAGTGTTTACCAAGGCTTTTTTCTTATCTGCCTGTCTTAAATATTCCTGACGAAAACGTTCGGTAAAATGGATGCAGTAGTCTATTCCGACACCGACCGAAATCGATGCGATAGTTGCCGTCATCATGTTTATTTCGTAGCCCAGGATATACATTAATCCGTACAACCAGCAGACTACCAGTATTACCGGAATCAGTGTGATTAACGAATAGCGTAGCGAGCGGAAGATTACCATTAATAGCAGCATACAGGCAGCGATGGCAATCAGGAAAGAATTGGTCATGGAATCTGTAATAGCGCTGAACTGGGCGTCCCTGACATAGGCGCTCCCGGTCAGCCCGTAGAAAGAAATGCT
>CAZGVH010000029.1:0-10522 GCA_964528955.1 uncultured Dehalococcoidales bacterium
GCTTTCACGCCTTCGCCTATGGCGATCGCAATTTGTTTCTCCGGGACATCGGTAACGTCTCCGGCGGCATACAATCCTTCGATACCGGTTTCGCCGTTGCAGTTAACGGAGATTTCTCCGTATTGATTTAATTCGGCGATATTTTTTAGAAGTTCGGAGTTCGGCACAAGCCCGATTTCAATAAATACGCCCTCGACATCGAGTTTAATTTCTTTATTAGTTTTGATATCTTGGATTACTATCCCGTTTACGAATTGCTTGCCTTCGATGCTTTTTACCCGATGTTCAAGATAAATAGTTAAGTCTTTAATACCGGATAGTTTATCTATGAGTACATTATCACCGGTCAACTGCGTTACAGAAACCAGGTCGACATGCGATACATATTTAGAAAGGTCTAAAACGGCTTCCAGGGCAGAATTGCCTCCGCCGATAACGGCTACCCTTTTATCGGTAAATAACGGGCCGTCGCAGGTAGCGCAGTAGGCCACCCCTTTACCTGTATATTCTGCTTCGCCAGGTACATCAAGTTTGCGCGGTTTCTTGCCGGTAGCATAAATCACGGTTTTTGTTTGAAATACATTTCCTTCGTCTGTCGAGACTGTAAATCCTTTATTTTCTTTTTTAATACTGATGACGTTAACTCCGATTTTCTGTTCGATCGGATAAGAGGCAAGCTGCGTATTGAATTTTTCGATCAGTTCAGGCCCTTCGATGAAGTGATACCCGATGTAATTTTCAATTCCCCAGGTGGTATTAATCTGGCCGCCGATATTGGCGCTGATTAAAAGAGCATTTAATTTTTTCCTGGCAGCGTAAATACTGGCGGCAATGCCGGCAGGTCCAGCCCCGATAATAATTGTATCATACATAATTGAACCTCCCTGTATATCGATTCATAAATTTATTATATCAGGATATTGACTGTATAATTATAATAATTCATTAATGTATGCGTAATATAATAAAAAATAGACTATAATGATTATAAGTATATATCTTATAAGGAGGATACCATGTCTTATATGGCAAACGATTATAGCAGGCTGCTGGGAATGCAGGGATTCAGTGAGAAACTGCTGAATAATCACTTTACGCTTTATCAGGGATATGTAAACAATGCCAACAAACTGATGCAGCTACTGGATACGATGTTAAAAGATGAGAAAGCGGGCACACCGGAATATGCCGAATTAAAGAGACGCATGGGATTCGAATTTAACGGCATGAGGCTCCATGAATTTTATTTTGAAAACCTGGGCGGAAATGACAAATATACCAATTATAAAAAATTCATACAGGTGATCGAAAATAATTACGGCAGTTATTCAATGTGGGAAAAAGATTTCAAAGCTACCGGGATGATGCGCGGCATCGGCTGGGTCATTCTTTACCAGGATGATAAAACCGGCAGGCTTTTTAACCAGTGGATCAACGAACATGAAACCGGGCATTTCGCCGGCTGTACGCCTGTTCTTGTAATGGACGTCTTCGAACATGCCTTTATTACCGATTATGGATTGAAGAGAGCGGATTATATCGAGGCCTTTTTCAGTAATATTAAATGGGATGAAGTCGAGAATAGAATAAAATAAAAAAATAGCCTTAAAATTACTAAAAAACTATTGACAACTGCCTGTGCAGGGTTTATCCTAACGTTAAACGTAATAAAGGAGGCACCAAGATGCAAGGATATTGTGTTAAATGCCGCGCCAAGAAAGAAATGAAGAACGCCAAAGCCATTACCATGAAGAATGGCAGACCGGCAACGCAGGGTATTTGCCCTACATGTGGCACAAAGATGTTTAAGATTGGCAAAGCCTAAACTTATTCATCTTAAAAATTTAATATAAGAATAGAAAACCCTGTATATACCCGAAAAATTTCTAACCAGTTAGATTAAAAAGAAATCCAGTAGGGTATGATGGGTTTTTGTATTTTTAATAGAGAAAGTATTTTTTATATATGACAAAACCTGAAAACTCAGATGAAATCATACGCCGTCTCGCTAAAGCTTATCCCGATGCTAAAATCGCATTAAAGTTTTCAAATCCTATGGAGTTGTTAGTAGCCACTATGCTATCGGCGCAATGTACCGACGAAGTAGTTAATAAAATTACGGTACCGCTTTTTAAAAAATATCCTGATGTAAAAGATTATGCTTCGGCAAATATCGAGGAGTTCGAGCAGGATATAAGATCAGCCGGATTTTATCATAACAAGGCAAAAAATATAATTGCATCGGCTCAACTGATTATTGAAAAATACCGGGGAAACGTTCCTTCTAATATGGAAGATTTAATAGCGCTGCCCGGTGTTGCCCGCAAAACAGCCAATATTGTCCTTTACAATGCTTTTGGAATTATCGATGGTATTGCGGTCGATACCCATGTCAGCCGCCTTTCGCAAAGACTGGGTTTGAGCAAAAACACCGACCCGGTAAAAATTGAAAAAGATCTGATGCAAATTATCCCGCATAAAATATGGGGCTCATTTTCCTATCTTTTAATTGAGCACGGACGAGCGGTAT
The DNA here is from genome assembly GCA_964528955.1 of uncultured Dehalococcoidales bacterium. Lineage (GTDB taxonomy): Bacteria > Chloroflexota > Dehalococcoidia > Dehalococcoidales > UBA5627 > UBA5627. The sequence goes on from CAZGVH010000029.1 coordinate 2,531, forward strand.
GCATTGCGCGTAAACCGAAATGCAAGGATTGTGTTTTAAACGATATTTGCCCGTCCGCTTCTTTAACTGCTATTAAAATATAGTATAAAAGAAGTATTGCAATTAAAGGTGAATATCTTATATTATATGACTGTATTCCCCGGCTTAAATAACAGATTAATCGGTTTTGATATAAAGGAGGTATGAGATGAAATTAATTGTTATCGGACTTGGGCAGTGCGGCGGCAGAATTGCCGATGAGTTTGCCCGTATGGGCAGACGGGCTTCCGAAATGAGAAACCTGGAAGTGATTGTGGATACTTTCGCTGTCAATACCGATACTGCCGATATGGCAACGGTACAAACAATAAAACCGGATTATCAGCATCGCATACTTATCGGAGCCGGCAAAACTCGCGGGCACGGAGTTGCCAAGCTTAATGAACTGGGAGCTGAGATAGCGAGAGAAGATGCCGATAAAATTATGGATGCGCTAAGGTCGGCTAAAAATCTTTATGAAGCCGATGCATTTTTGGTAATAAGCTCGACTGCCGGCGGAACCGGTTCCGGCGCTATCCCAATCATTACCAATGTTTTAAAAGAGCGATTTTCGGATAAACCAGTTTATACTATCCTTGTATTACCCTTCGAACACGAGGAGACCGCGGAGGAAACCGCCGTTTACAATACCGCTGTCTGTCTGAAATCGACTTATTCGATTGCGGATGCCGTAATACTGATCGATAACCAGAGATATATCAAGAAGGATTTTTCACTTAAAAATAATATCTATGAAATCAACAGGCTGATCGTAGAACCGTTCTTCGATTTGCTTTGTGCCGGCGAAGAAAAGAAATATAAGAATATCGGCGCAAAGGTTATGGACGCCGGCGATATAATTCAGACCCTATGCGGATGGACGGCTATAGGTTACGGTGAAGTAAAACTGCCGCTTATCACATTCCCGACCGATTTTTCGGGAAGTTTTAATAAAAGAGGCGAAAAGTCATTCAAAGGGCTTCAGGCAATGGATGAGGCCATTAAAGAACTTTCAGTAGAATGCAATCCCCAGGAAGCAGGACGCGCATTATTCCTGGTTTCATCTCCCGGCAAAGAGATGGATATGACCCTGATAAAAGAACTGGGAGACCATTTACGCGGATTGGCTTCTCAGGCTGTAATCAGGAATGGCGACTACCCCCGTGAAAAAGGATTGCTGGATGTCACCGTTATAATGTCGGAACTCTCTGATGTCCCCAAAATCAGGAATTACTATGTTAAGGCTTCGGAACTGGCACAATTTGTCAGGCAGAGGCAGGGAGAAAGAGAAGTAAAAGCGAACCTGGTACAGGAAGCCGGCAAGGATGTTCCGACACTTCTATAATAAATCCTCCGAAAACTTATAATAAACTGTTTTTAAAAGTCCCGAGTACTCGGGACTTTTCCTATATTATTGAGGGTAGGTGAATTGGGCAGTTATCCCGTTAACACTTACCGTATAACCCTGTCCGCGTATGAAATTGCTTCCGATATTGACGTTCTTTTCAAAGTAGCCATAAACCGCCGGGCATATGACGTCTTTCGGTCTTTTGATGGTAACGGTAATGTATACTGTATTACCGTTTACTTCTGTAACTAAATCGTTGAATTCCGTGCACCCGTCAGGCAGCCCGCCCTTTATATAAACGATAATTTGCTCAGGATACGATTCGGCAATCATAATATCGACTTCATGAATCGGAGCCTGTTTGATTTCGAATACGGGATTTTCGTTCGCATCTCTCAGGAATTGTGAAAAGCCGATTACTGCCAAGACGGTAACAACTATTCCCGATATTAAAAATATTTTGTGCATAGCAAGTCCCTTATACTTACCATTTTATAACATTTGACTTGAAATTTGTTGTAATATTATTAAAATATATAGATGTAAAAGTTTTATTATTATAAAATATACAGGAAATATTATGAATGGAGGTTAGTTTTTGATATGCCTGAAAGTAAAAAGAAAAACAAGGCACAGGAATTGGGCAAAATAGAAAGGCCCGAAGCGGAAAAATTTCAAAAGGGAAGGAAATTGATTTTTGTCCCGCTATTATTTGCACCTTATGAAAAAGGTTCTGAATTACAGAGGCTGCATGATAAATACTGGCAACAGGTAAAGGAACAGATCGATAATCTGGAGAGTAAACTACTCGATGTTACCAGGATATATCACGAATTTATCTCAGCCGAAGGCGATGATGGGGTTAAAGAAGTTGAACGAATGGATGCCGGCAGCCGTGATATCGTCAAAAATCTTGTTAAAAAAGGTTCTAAATTGATGGCAGTCGAAAGTGTAGAACTCCTGGGTGAATACCTGGATTGGAACAAGTGTCTTTCTGCCAGGCTATCCAATCCGAAAGTAATGTCTAAAATATATGAATTTTACGATGCAGCCTTAAAAAGCCGGGAAGAATGGATTGGCAAGGGTATCGATTTTACGCTTAAAGAAAATGAATTCGGCCTGTTATTTATGAGAGAAAATAATAAGTTGCAGTTCCCTTCCGATATTGAGGTTTTTTATGTTGCTCCGCCGAGTCTGGACGAAATCAGACGCTATGTACGTGACATGAAATCTTCCGCTCCGCAAGCACCTAAAAAAGAAGAAAAGCCTGAGACTAAAAAAACTGCGGCAAAGAAAACAACCGCAAAAAAGACGACAGATAAAAAAGAAAAATAAACAGGTTTTTCCCGGAAAGTATTAAGCGGCATCGTTAGCGGTGCCGCTTCTATTTTTATCGACCGTATTGTATTTCTACTATCTTTCTTCTACCCTCGACGTTAGAATATATGTAAAAGTCTTGTTAACTGAAAAGCTCGAAGGAGTTTATATGTCAGTAAAAAAATATTTATTGCTATTATTAATATTTGCGTTGATTGCGCTACCTGTGTCCGCCTGTTCTGTTAACGGTGAAACTACTGATGTGACAAAGGGAAATCTGCAATTTTATATCGAGAGTAATACAGGTATCCCGCTCTGGGGAGCGAAAGTTGTCTCTGAAGAAGAACCTGATGGGCAATTGAAGGTTACAGGTATTACCGGCGACAGCGGAATAGTCACTTTCAATAATATTGCTGCCGGTGAATACAAGTTTTATATCAGCAGATTCGATTATTTTCCGGTCGAGGTTTTATTGACAGTACCGGAAGATCAACAAAAAGAAATTAACATCAAGATGACGGCTGAGCAAAGCGCGACAACCACGATTACTACGACTCCCGCCAGGATATCTTTTGCAGATTTGGCTGCCAATCCCGAAAACTATAACGGTCAGTATATTACCATAGAGGGATACTGGTTCAGTGGATTCGAGATTACCGTGCTTACGGAAAGGCTGGAAGCATCCGGTTTTGCCGAGGGTAATGTACAGCCGGCTGGAATTAAGATATGGGCGACAGGCGGTTTATCGGAGGAAGTCAGCGATAAACTGTATATTCATGATAATAACGCTACCGGATATCCTGCCTATTACGGCAAAGTAGAATTGACTGGAATACTAGAATACGGTGGGGAATACGGGCACATGAACAGCTATTCATATTTACTGACCATTCATGAATCTGCATGGATAGATTGGGAGCCGTAGGAACCGCTTGTCTTTAGTATCATAAGCGGATTTTTTATTATCACATTGAGTCCAGACAAAGCAACGACAAGTAGGGGCCGTCATACCAAGTCGCTTAATGACTGAAAGAGCCTCTGTTTACTGGTTATTGTTGAGCTCATTATCAGACAGGTGTTTGTTGCTTCTATTTTCTCCACAAAAGGTATATCAGTAATACACAAATGCTTACTTGCGCTGCTAAAAACAAAAGCGCCATCGGTATACTGATGGGGATGTTTGCTTCAGGTGAAGGAATAAAACGATAAGCATGTATAATGCCTGCAATCAAGGCGGCAATCAACATAACTGAAAAGCCGATTCTAAACGGTGGGGATTTCAGTTTTTTGAAATCGGGATTGAATGTAAAATAGATCGTTGCGGCATATACACCCAGAATGAAAAGTATCAGGAGAGTACAAATTATAAATGTTCCCGGGGCAACTGCTTCCAATAATTCCCAAACCATACGCATAGTCAGTGCAGTTACAAGCAATGTTACCGTACCTAAAAACCATAACTTTAATGCATTTGTTTTCATTGGCATACCCCCTGAAAAACTATCTTCCCTTTAGAACGACTATTTTCGCCACCTCTGATAAATACCGGTTATCATAGCAGACGAGATAACATGCCCCTGCATGGCATCGAGCGCTTCTTTTCTGGATGCCCCCGCTTTAGCATTAATTATTTTATCTAAAGCATATAAGTGAAACTGGTACCGATGCGACATGCCGGGAGGCGGATAGGGGCCGTAATAGCCAATTGTTCCGGCGCTGTTTTTACCTTGCATCAAATTATCTTTCATTACGGGTTTATTGGGAATAGCCTGTGGCAATCCTTTACTTACAGATGGAATGTTAAAGATTATCCAGTGAGTAAATAATCCCGACGGGGCATCGGGGTCGTCCATGATTATAGCAATCGATACAGTATTTGTCGGTACATTCTCCCAGTCGAGTGCGGGAGAGATGTCCTGGCCTTCACCTGTAAATTTCGCCGGTAAAAAATCATTATTTTTAAAATCGGGGCTTGATATAGTTAACATAATAATCCCCCTTTAAAAAATATAGATTATAACATTGCTATAAGCTGTCCCAGGTCGGTTATCCTGGGTTGATCGATCCCGTCATTTTTATAATAACCGGTACGGTCGAGTAAAACTCCGGACAATCCGGCGTTCTTGGAGCCTAAGACATCTATTTTATACTGGTCGCCGATATATAAAATCTCTTCAGGGTTAAATCCTGACTTGGTGACTGCAGCATCGAATATCTGGCGATGAGGTTTGGTAACACCGACTTCCTGCGATGTGACGATCACATCCAATAATGTATTTAACTGTAATCTTTCCAGCATTTCGGTTATATCTCTATCTACATTTGAAATGAGCCCGGTTATCAAATCCCTGTTCTTTATTTTGTTCAGGGTAGGAAGCACATCGTCGTAAAGAACCATATCGTATTTGAAATTCTTCATTTCCATCAGCATGCCGGTTATTATTTCCCTGGTAGGTGTTACTCCGGCTTCTTTTAAAAGCACGATTTCGTATTGCGCCCAAAGATTCTTTTTCTCTTCATCAGTACGCTTTGCAAGGGCAATTTTGGCATTCTCTTCATAAAAATACTCGTCGGCCGCAATAATTGGAATAGAAAGCTGCTCCGGTAAAAAGTTTAAACCGAACTTTTTTAACGCGGTAGCCTGGCTTTCTTCCCTGGGGGGGTTGTAGCAGATGAGGGTATTATACATATCGAAAAATACTGCTTTTATCATTTTTCTCCTTTTCAGTAGGGGTATTTTAGCCCATTGAAGTTCGTTCTGTAAAGCTTTATAAATCCGGTTACCATCTTTCACTCTTTCCTACATTAATCAAAACTGATCTTCTTCTGTCAAATTGACTTCAACTGTTGTGTATTGCTATCATTTAAATATGAATACACAGAGAATTGCGCTTTTTCCTATCAATACGGAAGTCGGCCAACACGGTCATCTTTTTATCGGCGGATGCGATACCGTCGAACTAGCTAAGGAATACGGCACGCCTTTATATGTTTTTGATGAGAACACCCTGCGAAGCATGTGCCGTGAATTTAAAAGCGAGTTTACCCGCAGATATGAAGATACCAGCGTTATATTTGCCAGCAAGGCATTTCTGAACCGTTCGGTTGCCAGTATATTCAAAGAAGAAGGCGTCGGGCTGGATGTGGTCTCTGCGGGAGAATATGCGGTTGCGGAATCGGTCGGTTTTCCTAATGATATGATTTACTTTCACGGTAATAATAAATCGATAGATGAATTGAAAATGGCGTTGAGAAACCGCATTTCACGGATTGTAGTAGACGGCTTCGACGAACTTAAAATATTGGCAAAACTGGCTGAAGAAACCGGAAGAATCCCGGATATACTTTTAAGGATTACTCCGGGTGTCGATGCGCATACGCATGCGCATATCACGACAGGTGTTTCCGGCAGCAAGTTCGGTTTCCCGCTTTTCGATGCCGATAGAGCCGTTTCGATGGCGATGTCGATGGAAAGCCTCAACCTGGTCGGATTGCACTGCCATATCGGTTCGTTGATTAATGAAACCCAGCCGTATGTCGAAACGATCGATGTCATGCTGGACTTTGCCTCGCAAATGGAGAGGAAATACGGTTTCGAACTGGAAGAACTGGACATCGGCGGCGGTTTCCCGGTCAGGTATACTGTAAATTCGCCAAATGTAAAAATAGCCGATTATGCCGAGGCAATAGTATCCAGGCTTTTTAACCGCTGCAACGCCCTCGGTTTGCCTTTACCGGCTTTAACTATCGAACCGGGCAGGGCTATGGTTGCCCGCGCCGGAGTTGCACTTTATAAAGTAGGCATGACAAAGGATATTTCCGGATTAAAGCGTTACATTTCGGTGGATGGCGGAATGGCGGATAATATCCGTCCCGCTTTATATGAAGCGGAGTATGAAGCGGTGCTTGCCAATAAAGCCAATGCTGAAGATACTGATACCGTAACTGTTGCCGGTAAATTCTGTGAATCGGGAGACATCCTGATAAAGGAAATCAAGCTTCCGCCTGCGGCTTACGGCGATATTGTAGCGGTACCTGTTTGCGGCGCTTACTGCATACCCATGGAAAGCAATTATAATGCTTCCTTGAAACCGGCAATCGTTATGGTTAAAGAAGGGGCAGCCCGTCTTATTAGAAAGCGTGATACAGTTCAAGACCTGATTAAAAATGACCTCTTATAGAAAGCGGAGACAGGGAGCGTTAAAATGTGGAGAGTAATCGGACAGGAAGACGCTGTTTCACTGCTTAAAAACAGCCTTGAAAAAAACAACCTGTCCCATGCTTTCCTGATTTCCGGTCCTCGTCATGTCGGAAAAATGACGCTTGCGCTGGACATCGCTCAGGCAATTAACTGCGAGAGAAACAATCCACCCTGCAATGAATGCGCATCCTGCATTAAGATAATTAATGGGAAACATTCCGATATTCAGATAATTTTGCTGATTTCAGAAAATAGCGAGGAAGAGGGCAAGACACGCACTGAAATTAGCATTGATGACATCAGGCAGATACAGCACACCGTGAGCTTGCCGCCGTTCGAAGGTAAACATAAGGTATTTATAATCGAAGGCGCCGAATCGATGTCCATCGAAGCCGCCAATTGTCTTTTAAAAACACTGGAGGAACCGGTGACCCGGGCGGTCTTCATCTTGCTTACCAGCAATGTAAGTCTTATTCCCGAAACTGTTGCTTCGCGCTGTCAGAAAATCACTTTAAATCTGGTAGCGGCGGAAAAGATAGAAAAAACTTTAACTAAAGACTATGATATAGATGATGAAAAAGCCCATTTATTGAGCAGGCTTTGCCATGGATGTTTCGGTTGGGCTTTATCGGCAGCACAAGATGATAAGGTTCTTGAAGGTTATTTTGAGAAGCGCAGTAAAGTTATTGAAATAATCGAAGCAAACTTGCAGGAACGTTTTAGTTATGCCGGTACATTGGCGACACAATTCGGAAAAGACCGGGCTGCCGTTTATGAAACACTCGATATGTGGCTCGATATCTGGCGGGATATGCTTTTATTAAAAGCTGAATTAGCTGAAGAAATAAATAATATAGATATCGAAAAGCAATTAAAACACTGGTCTTCTGCAATGGATATGCGGGATATAAGGAATTCAATCAGCGCTATACAGGAAACGAAAGTACGGCTCGACCTTAACGCTAATTCAAGATTAGTGCTGGAGGTATTGATGCTGGATATTCCTGTAATGGCTAGCAATACGATTAAGAGGTAAATTAAATGAATTTAAACGAAGAAAATAATAACAATATATATAATAACGGGGTCCCGGCAGAAGTGGACGAAC
>CAZGVH010000030.1:0-10455 GCA_964528955.1 uncultured Dehalococcoidales bacterium
CTGGGGTCTAAACCCAGCGCCGGTTCGTCGAGGATTAAAATCGGCGGGTCGTGCAACAGGGTTTGCGCCAGCGCCAGGCGCTGTTTCATCCCGCGTGAAAATTTCTCTATTTTAACGTTTAACCATTGCTCCAGGCTTACCAGCCTGATAACTTCATTGATACGGCTTGTAAGATGACTGCCGCTCATGCCACGCAGCTTGCCGAAATAGCTGAGCGTTTCTTTAGGGGTTAAAAATCCGTAGAATTCCGGGGTTTCGATAATAGTACCGATTTGCGAAAGCGCTTTTTCTTTCTGAGTGGCTATATCGAACCCTTTAATATACGCTTTACCGGATGATGCACGAATAAGACCGCAAAGAATTTTCAGGGTAGTGCTTTTTCCGGCGCCGTTCGGCCCTAAAAAACCGACGTTTTCATTCCCCTCTACGGTAAGGGATACGTTATCCAGCGCCAGGAATTTATTATAATACTTGGTAAGGTTTTCAATAACGATCGGTTCGTTCACAGAATAATCTCTATTTTATTTCTCATTATTAAAAAGACGACAATATGATTGTACCATAAAAAAGCGGGATGTTGAATTGGGTAGGGCTTTTTTTAAAGTTTTATTTAATTAAGCACCCTTTTAATATTTTGTCAGCAGACGAGTATGGTATGGGTTACAAGACATCAAACGACATAAATGAGCATTTTTTTACCTGTTTGTCAATTAGTTTTTGACTCTATTCAGATATGTATTATAAAATAGCCATATGTCATTTAATAGGCTTTTTTTCTACTTTATCGCCGCTCTTGCCGCATTAATGCTAATATCGTATGAAAACGATAATCTTGCTGAAAGTGCATCAAATTCAACAAGATGGCTTAAAGCAGGTACTCCGGGACAGGGAGCCGAACACGGCTGGCTGATGGCGAGCGGTTCGGATATCACCTGCCTCGCCGCAGACAGTAACGGCATGCTGTATGCCGGGGTTACCGGGATGCCGTCGAATCTCTACAAGTCGCCCGACGACGGACAAAACTGGCAGGCAATCGGAAGCGATACCGGTATTATCATCGATATGGTTATCACAGAGGATGATATCCTTTACTTTGCTACTTATAACCAGATTTTTAAATCGGTCAACGATAGAAACATCGTTGTAGCATCATTATCAGGCAGTTTTACGGACCCGGATACGGCTATTACCTCATTCGATGTTTCGTTCTGCAACGGCAGTCATACCATACTGGTTGGAACTAAAAACAAAAACAGCGGGCAATTCGGCGGTGCATATGTAATTTATGACGATATGCTGATGCAATGGCAGGATTTGGGACTGGCAGACTGTGATGTATACTCTGTGGCTTTCTCACCGCGTTTTCAGGAGGATAATTTTATAGTCGCCATGACAAGTGATGAAACGGATACCTGTATTACCTGGAAGACGGGCAGCGGCGCATGGGGAAGAGCCCTTGGAAATGCCGTATTAAAAGATGGACAAACCGGAAATCCAGTTGCGGTGAATGAAAGCGCCGAAATCGTTTTCCCTGATGATTACTGCTCGGATGCCACCAGCGGAAGATGTGTTTTATATGCCGCCTTGGATACGGGAACAAATGAAGGTGACGTTTATATTGTCTACGGGCAGAATAACCCGGAACAATCGATAGCGGAAGACCTGGATGTTGCCGCTTCGTACGGAGAGAATGGAATAGATATTACCGGCTTAGATGTCTGCGGCGATATCGGTAGTATTTACATAATGGCGGGTTCATCCTCATCCGCCGATATCTACATAAGTTCGGATGGCGGCAACAGTTGGGAGAAAAGCAGCAAGTCACCCTCCGGCGAAAGGCAAACGTCAGTATTTATTTCAGCCGATTTTCAAAATAACGGTAAAGCCTACTCTGCTACTACAGGTTACGAAAGCGCCTTCTCCGTCAGCTGCGATTACGGCATTAACTGGAACCAGTGCGGGCTTATTGATACAACAATCGATATCATCATCGATGCGGCTGTTTCCCCGGCGTTCGATGACGATAAAACGGTATTTCTGCTTAGCTGGGGAAACGGGTACAGCCTTTGGCGCTCTACCGACGGCGGCGGCAACTGGCAGCGGATATTAGGAGGGTTTGCGAATAGCAATACGGGCATCGATAAGATCGCCCTTTCACCGCATTTTGGAAACGGAAGCAATGTGCTTTATTTCTGCGGCAGCGAAAACGGGAACCCGACACTATGGAAGTCCGCTGACAACGGGGATAGTTTTTCTTCAAGGAGTATGCCATTTTCTGTCGATTGCTGGGAAATAATCGACGACAGCTCCTTTTATATCGCCGGCTTCGACGGCACCGATGCCCTGCTATACCGCACAGTCGACAGCGGAGCTCATTACAAATACAAATCTACCGCCGGCAACCAGTCTCTGATATCATTGGCGCTCTCACCGGATTACTCTGTCGACGGGAACATTCTGGCAGGTAATTATAACGGGGATGTTTACCTGTCCACCGACCGGGGAATGACTTTTCTGCAGATTGGACAGGCCTCTTCTCCGCTGGCAGGCCGTGTCAGTGTGGTTTTCGATGCCGATTATACTCTTAACGGTATTGTTTACGCTGCCGGGGATATGTCGGATAACGGGATTTACCGTTTTGTTACAGGACAAAGCCTTGCCTGGGAAGCTATAAATGCTACCCTGCCTGCCGGAGCAATTATAGGAGGTTTGGAGATAGCGGAAAACGGTGTACTATACGCCATGAATTATCAGCAGGTTAGCAATGGCGGCGGATTGGAACGCAGTATCGACCCCGCATCAGGCAATTTTTTTGAAACGTTTGCCGCCGGGCTGGAAGCCGATACCACTCTTGTAGGGTTATGGCTCACAGGTAATACTTTATGGGCTGTAGATACTATGAATAATTCCCTGTTTTACTTCAAAGATAAATTTTCCGGCCGGGTTAATCTCTCTTCACCTTCAGACTGTGAGATAGTGAAAGCCGCACTTTCCGATAACACTATAAAAAACATTTTACTCGATTGGGAACCGCTGGAAGGCGCCGGCAGTTACCTCTGGCAGCTAAGCGACGACGCAAATTTTTCTTCAAGCTCGATTATTGCCGAGGATACGACAAGCGCCAGTTCGGTTAAATTGAACCCACTCGAACCTGGCGAAACTTATTACTGGCGCGTCCGCACAGAAACCCCGCTATTAAGCCACTGGTCGGCAATATGGTCTTTCACACCGCAGGCAGTCATAGACCTCGATACTCCGATACTTGAATCCCCTGCCGCCGGGGCTGCAAATGTCTCCGTAAACACCATGTTCCAGTGGACGGCGGTTGATGGCGCAGAGAGTTATGAACTGGAAATATCAACACAATACGATTTTACAAACCCTGTTGTAAGACTGGCGGAAACGACTGCCATACCGGTAAATGCCTGGCAGAATCCGAACCGTTTTGCATATAGCACAACCTATTACTGGCGGGTGCGTGCGGTTAATTCGGATACCATTAGCAGCTGGAGCGGAGCCGGGGTGTTTGCTACCGTAGCGGCTGACACAACGCAAACATCGACAAGCTCTATAATTACGCAAACCCAGTCAACGCAAACACTGATATCTTTTACTACTATCGAAAAACTGACAACCACGACTTACACCGAATACCCGACGATAACCATAACTCAAACACGGGAGACGGGTGCGCCCGTCCAGCAAAATCTGCTTATTCCCGACTGGCTCTATTATGCATTCGGGTTCATGGCTTTAGTGATAGTCTGTTTGTTGACAGTTATATTGATAATTGTTGTGAAGAAGAGATAGTCGAATATCCGAAAGTTTTCAGAAGCGTGGAATCAGAGTTCCAGTATACTGACCTGCATTATCAGTGGCAGGTTGTTCTTGGTGATTGTCAGTTTGGGTTGAGGAGTGATATCGTGCGTGCCGATTTCCTTTAAAAACTTTTCCACCGGATCGAGTTCGCGTTTCAGCGAAGGCGTTCCATAGTGCATCGGTAAAACGATTTTCGGTTCGATTTGGCGCACGATGGCGGCAGCCGTCGAGGCGTTTATTGTGGAAAATCCCCCAACGGGAAGCATCAGTATATCGACATTGCCCATTTCTTCCGTCTGAGCATCGGTCAAGGGGTGCCCCAGGTCTCCCAGGTGGCAAATGGTTATATCGTCCATTTCGATCAGATAGATGGTATTTTTACCCCTGAGCATACCTTTTTCACTATCGTGATAGGATGCCAAACCGATAATCAGTACATTGCTGATCTCGTATTCACCGGAGCCGGTCACCGGATGCGGTTCGCCGTTAATGCCGGCTATACAGTTATGCCCGGGGTGTTGATGGCTTACGGTAACAATTGTGGCGCTCTGTTTTCCGAGAGTATAGCCGATATCGGGGGTATACGGGTCGGTGATAACAGTCGCCTGCTTTCCCTTGATTTTGAAACACGAGTGGCCTAACCAGTTAATTTCCATATTATTGCCATAAGTGTAGCACAAATAGCTTTGAAGGGTCAATTAAAAAGATAAAAAGTATACAGGATAAACACCCTGTTGTGGTATTATATTTCTGATATGAAATATGCATTATTAGCCGATATTCATTCCAATCTGGAAGCCCTGACCGCAGTGCTGGAGGATATCGACCGGCGTGGCGGTATCGAAGAATTGTGGATTCTGGGGGATATCGTCGGATACGGACCCGATCCGGGTGAGTGTATTAAAATACTGTGCAGCCGCAAACATACTGCAATCAGCGGCAACCATGATGCCGCCTGTTGCGGCAAGATAGATGCTCTCTACCTGATGAATAGTGTAGCAGGTACCGCCTGCCGCTGGACATCACGCGTATTATCACCCGAAGATATCGAGTATCTTAACGCCTTACCCGATGTTATAGAACGCGACGATTTTACACTGGTTCACGGCAGCCCGCGCGACCCCGTCTGGGAATATGTTATGTCACAGAGCATCGCGCTTATCAATTTCGACTATTTCAGGACAAAGTACTGCCTGGTAGGGCATTCGCATATGCCGCTGGTGTTCAAACTGGACGAGAGCGGCGATTGCATAAACCTGCCGCTATCGGAAAACATCGGCGCGGTACTGGGTAAAGACAAAATGATTATCAATCCGGGAGGTGTAGGGCAACCGAGGGACGGAGACCCGAGAGCAAGTTATGCCATATACGACAGCGAAGCTAAAATAATCAGGTTGCACCGTATTGCCTATGATATCAGGCTGACACAGCAAAAAATGGTGAAGCAGAATCTGCCGGTGCACCTGATATCCCGACTGGAGAAAGGTTTATAAAAGTGAGCGATAACAGCCACCGCAAGGACTTACTGGAAGAAACACAGCGTTATCTGCGCCGTCTCGATTTGAAAGCACGCAAGAAACTGGGGCAGCACTTTCTGGTCGATACGGAGGCATTGGCAGCGATTGCCTCCGCCGCCGAACTGAAAGCGGACGATGTCGTTATTGAGGTGGGGCCGGGGCTGGGCGTACTCACCGATGAACTGGTTAAACAAGCCGGCGGCGTTATCGCCGTGGAACTGGATGACAGGCTGGCCGAAATCCTGAAGAAGAAGATGTCGGCAATGGGAAATTTCACTGTGGTCAACCACGATATTCTCAAGGTAAAGCCGCAAGCCCTCTTATCGGAACCGGTAGCAAAAAAAGTATTTGAAGGAAGACATCTCTCCTATAAAGTGGTGGCAAATCTGCCCTATTATATTACTTCCGCAGTATTGCGCTATTTCCTTGAAGCGACGCCGCAGCCGTCGGTGATCGTGGTAATGGTGCAAAAAGAGGTGGCGGAAGCTGTTGCCGCAGAGCAGGGGAAAATGAGCCTGCTCAGCAATAGTGTGCAATTTTACGGCAAGCCGGAAATAGTCAGAATCGTTCCATCGGCAGGATTTTATCCGCCGCCGGAAGTGGATTCTGCTGTCTTGAAAATAAAGATTTATGATAAACCGCGGCTGGATATCAAGGATATAGACGGATTTTTCAACCTTGTCAGGGCTGGTTTTGCCGCTTCGCGAAAACAACTGCCGAATTCGCTGGCGCAGGGACTGAAGTGTACCAAAGAGGAAGCGGTTGCGCTATTGGAAGAAGCTGAAATAGACCTTAAACGCCGGGCGGAAACGCTTTCGCTGGAGGAATGGGGAAAATTGTGGAAAATTTACGGGAGGAATGAATAATGTTAACGATTCAAGCACCCGCAAAGATAAACTTAACACTGGAAGTCCTCGAAAAAAGAGAGGACGGTTTCCATGAAATCAGCAGCGTGATACAGGAAATCGACTTGTGCGACACCCTCTCTTTCGAAGAGAGCAACGAAATCGAGGTAGTATGCGATAACCCGGAATGGCAGGCAAAGCAGAGTTTAATACCGCAGGTTGCCACTATGTTGCAGCAGCTTTCCTCCTGTTCCAAAGGCGTTAAAATTAATTTATCGAAGAAAATTCCGCTCCTCTCCGGTTTGGCCGGGGATTCCAGTTGTGCCGCCGCTACGCTTAAAGGGCTTAATATACTCTGGGAACAGGGGTATTCACCGGGTCAATTAGTAAACTTTGCTGCAAAACTGGGTTCGGATATCGTCTTTTTCCTGTCGGGCGGAACGGCGCTGGTACAGGGAAGAGGAGAAATCGTCAGCCCGCTGCCTGCGCTGCCCGAAATGTGGGTGGTATTGCTGATGCCGGATACGAAGCGGACTATCGGCAAAACAGGGAAAATGTACGCCAGCCTGGAGAGCGCTTTTTTTACCACAGGGGAAAAAACAGATAACCTGGTAAGAAAACTGGCCGGGGGCGGAAACATCGGAAACGAATCGCTTTTCAACGTATTCGAGAATGTGGCATATAGTATCTACCAGGGACTCGATATATGCCGCAACGACTTTTTGAACGCCGGCGCCACAAGTGTTCATCTTGCCGGCTCCGGACCGACACTGTTTACAATAGCTAAAAACAAAAAAACCGCATTTGTTATTTACGAAAGGTTGAAGAAAAAGCGCTATCATGCCTGCGCTGTGAAAACGCTCGGCTATAATGATTTATTAAAAGCTGAGTTGGCGGTGTAATATGGTGATGGAATCGATTTTGGCAATAGTAATCGCTTATCTGCTGGGCGCTGTTCCCTTTGCATACATTGCGGGTCGATTGAAAAAAGGTGTAGATATCCGTAAAGTCGGCGGGGGCAATGTGGGAACCACCAATACTCTGCGCGAAGTCGGCACCGGTGCCGGGCTTCTGGTATTGGCCGGAGATATCTCCAAAGGCGCGCTGGCGATACTTATCGCACAGTGGCTCGGCGTTTCGCTCATAATCGTATTTATCGCCGGGCTGGCGGCGGTTGTCGGACATAACTGGTCGATATTTATAAAGTTCGGCGGCGGCAAGGGGGGAGCGACAGTAATCGGGGTATTTTTAGCCCTGATACCTGTTTATATGCTCGCTGCGTTCGTGATTATGTTACTGACAGCCTTTCTTACCAGCAATCTCAGGCTCTCAATGATGGCCGGTTTTGTAGTTTTGCCTTTTCTGCTGTGGGGATTCGGAGAACCGGGAAATATTATCGCTTATTCGGTCGGCTTACCGCTGCTGGTCGGATTAAGAATTATTCCTTCCATCGTTAAAGGGGCTAAGGACCCGCAGGCGCGTAAGAACTTTATAGTAGATAAAGATTATACCCCCTGGCAGAAAAAGAAGAAATCCAAATAGCTAATCAGGCAGCATCTTTTTAATAATCGCTATCTCATCTTCCCTGTTTACGGCTTCCCCGTTTAAGCGCGCATCCAGAACTGCAGCCAGCATTTTCTTCAACAGCGGCCCCTGTTCGACTCCCATTTGCATAATATCGTCGCCTTTGACTGCGGATTTAACATATCGCAGCTTTTCCAGATATAAATTGAGCGCTACACGGCTTTCTTCCGTGTCGGAGGCAATAATATTAGCATTTATAGCTTGAGGAGAATAACCGTAAAGCAGGCGGTAGATTTCGCTATTTTTAATAGCGGGAGCCGCCAGTAAATCCAGCTTATCTTTAACGGCTGAGCAATCCTTTAAAGACTGTGCGATGCGCTTCGGCAGCCTCAAGCGTGATAACAGCCCTTCCTTTTTTTCGATGTCCATGTTATAAGTTAACAACAGCCAGTAAAGCATAGAAGAAGGAGCATCCGGCAGACTGACCTCTCTGGCACAGGCAAACCACTTTTCCATATTTGCATCGAATTTCAAAGAAGAATCCAGTTTATAAAGCACACCTAGCTGATAAGCCCTTTTAAAAACCCTTTCCGGGTATCGCTCTTTTAAAATACACTCGATCTCATAGCATATGCGTTCGCCGCTGACGGTATCCAGCATCGGGATATCCCTTTTTAACAGCTCGAGGGTATGCGGCTCCAGGTGAAAACCGAGGCGTTGTTCATAGCGCAACCCCCTCCAGATGCGCGTAGAATCGTCAATAAAGCTCGCATCATGCAGGATGCGCATCAGTTTACCATCGAGGTCTGATTTTCCATTACAGGGGTCGTAGAGCTTTCCATAGTTTTCTCCGCTAAGCCCGATCGCCATAGCATTGATTGTAAAATCGCGCCGTTTCAGGTCTTCCTCTAGCGAAGCAGGGGTAATTTCCGGCAATGCGCCGGGGCGCGCATAGGTTTCGGAACGTGACGTTGTGAAATCGATATTCCAGCCATCCAGTTCGATTTTTGCCGTATTGAACTGCTTGTGGACAGTAATCTTAGTGCTAGTATTTTCCAAAAGTTCGCGTGCCAACCCTACTGCATCGCCTTCAACGGCCAGGTCGATATCGAAGTTATCGATACCCAGCAGTAAATCACGTACGACGCCGCCGACGATGTATACTTTTTCATTGCGTTCGGCGGCTTTTTTGCCTGCCGTTTTTAAAAAAGCCAGCATTTGCGGCGGCAATTTTCGTTCCAGTTTTTCTATCAGTTTGATGTCTTGCATTAAGGTTTTCCTGTCCTGTATTGATTTGAATTATAGCACAGGTTAATACCCCTTACACCGGTTCTTATTGAGCATGACTGCCGTGCATGACAATTCACCACCGCTATGGTTCGATCCCGACAAGTTGAGACTTTTTTACTTATATAATGCGGTGCGGGGTAATTAAATTGTATCTTAGAGATTGCTTCATCCCGGCAAGCGGGATTCGCAACGACAGTGGTATTCCCCCCTTCTCTGAAATCGGAGAAGGGGGTCAGGGGGATGAGGTTTAAAAAAGATGAAGTTGTAACCGTTTCTATTGATATAAAAACACGATTCACATATAATTAATGCTCGAGGTACAATGATATGATTGTAGCAGCATTGGTTGGAATGGCAGGCGCCGGCAAATCCGAAGCCGCCGCTTTATTTATAGAAAACGGTTTTAAAAAGATCAGGTTCGGCGACATAACCGATGAAGAGCTGAAAAAGCGTGGACTCGCTTTAAACGAGGAGAACGAGAAGAACGTCAGAGAGGGTTTCCGTAAAAAGTACGGCATGGCCGCTTACGCTATACTCAACCTTCCCCGCATCGAACAGGAAATGAAATCGACCCCTGTAATTATTGACGGACTCTATTCTTGGGAGGAATTCGTCTTTTTAAAGAAATATTTCCAGGATAGTCTGTTCGTTATCGCCGTATATTCCTCGCCCAGGACACGTTATAACAGGTTGGAACAAAGGGAGATCCGTCCCTTGACCTTCGAAGAAGCTGTCGGCCGCGATGAAGCGGAAATAGTGAATATTAATAAAGGCGGACCGATCGCCATGGCCGATTTCACCATTATCAACGAAGGATCCCTGCACGACCTGAAGAAGGAAGTCAAAAAAGCCATCTCTTTTATCCGGGGGAAGAATTGAAAAGACCGGATATCGACGAATACTTCTTGAAAATTGCCGCTGTGGTTGCCGAGCGTTCCACCTGCCTGCGTCACCACGTCGGCGCGGTAGCGGTTAAGAACAAGCATATCCTTTCCACCGGTTATAACGGAGCCGCCGCCGGCTGCAAGGACTGCCTCGAACTGGGGTGCCTCAGAAACCAGTTGAATATACCATCCGGCGAACGGCACGAAATCTGCCGCGCCATCCATGCCGAGCAGAACGCCATCATACAGGCGGCTTTACACGGCGTCAGCATCGAAGGCTGCACCATTTACTGCACGCATACCCCCTGCATCCTGTGCGCCAAGATGCTGGCAAATGCCAAAATCCAGCGTTTCGTCAGTTTCGGCAAGTACAATGACAGCTCATTTATCGACCTCTTCAAGGAATCCGGAATCGAAGTTGAAATGAAGGATAAGCCTTCTTCACAGATAGAATTCCTGGATTAGTTTCTCGACACCACCCCTCCCGCTTACATAGACACTACTCGCAAATACAATTCGACATTCACCTCCGTACCCTTCGACAGGCTCATCCCAGGTATGGGACAGGTGGCGAAC
>CAZGVH010000031.1:0-10383 GCA_964528955.1 uncultured Dehalococcoidales bacterium
TGGAATATTTTACATTTCTTATTCGTGAGCATTACGCAAAATTACTATAATTCACCCAAATTCCCATTCTTTTCAGCCTCTCATCGTCAATTTATATATCTATCCCTGCATCTCTTAACTGGCTTTCAATCAACCGGTTATTTTGTTCTATGGCCTTAGCAACCCCTGTAGCCAATTTAGCAAGCATGTCATCGGGATCAAGGTTGTTTTGTTTTCTAAGATTTGAAGCCAAATGTGAAATCCCGAAGCATCCGCTATCTATATCATGAAATATTTGTGATTCACTTTTCCCTAACATTATTATCCCCCTTAAATAATTATCGGTTTTCGAATGTTATGGCATCATGATAATTATATCCCGATAATATATCGTATTCAATATATATAAATATATATTTAGCAAAAAAATAAGAAATATATATGCGAGAGAATTAAATAGTAACTACACTACACCATACTATATCTTCGGAATCGAGCGGGAATGACGCGCTAATTCGATTGTCTAAAGAAATGAATCGGTAGTTAAATTTGATGAGGAAATATCAAATAATATCTTATCTGCTATATACTAGCCAAGCGAACATTCAAATCTGCACCAGCTATCCTGCCAATCGCAAAGCCCCACGTATTTCTGATGGAGGAGTTTCATTTCCGGCAGGTTGGCAGGACGTATGTCATCCTATTTTTAGAATAATTTTCTCAGTGTATAGATTTCTTTCCTAAGATAATTATTATAACTACAAGGACAATAGCTATAACAATGCCCACAATCCAGATGACAGAGTCTTTTAACAGGTCTAACAAGGATTTATTATCCATAGTCGATGTGGAATCTGCCTGAATTGTTGTAGTTGGTGATAAATCGCTTAAAGCGAAATCCGCATTTTTACCGGCAATTATATTACCGTCGATATCCGTTAAAATAATTTCCGCATAATAATTACCGGCTTCGATATCACTGCTATCCCACCGGGCACTGAAAGAGCAATTACCTGTCACGTTGTTTAGCCGTCTTATCGCCAGGCTGTCAACGTAATTTCCTGAACCGTATAACCTGATAATAATATCCAGGTATAAGTCCCCTGCATTCCCAGTATTTATTATTTCGGTGTTGATATCTACTGTTTCTCCGCACAGGTAAGATGGTTTATCGGTACTGACGCTGAGAATTTCGACTTCGGATAAAATATAATCCACCGTGAATTCATAATGACGATAAAACAGGAGCTCTTTTGTCTGCGGATTATATTTTACAGGATAGACAATTATATTTAAGGTATTGCTACCATCAGGATTTTGTATTTGATTCCATTCAAAATCTATGTCGGGATACCAGCCGATGATAATCTCCACTGATTTGGTGATAGTCCATTGTTGTATAATTACCGGTAAATTCAACCCTATTTCAACTTCGGGCTCAGAACGCTCGCTCATCAGGACATCCTGGATGCGATAGCTTTTTTCATAATCTACCGAGTAAAGGTAGTAAGGGATTCTGGGACGCCCTTCTTCTCCGAGGATAATATCCCCTCCTGATATATCTACATAATCGTAATTCTCCGATTCTGTAACTGTGTACTGGGGTACATCGAATTCTATATATATGCTGGAATTAGCTTCAACCGAAAAGTAAAAAGGCATACTGAAAAAGATAATTGAAATAATGGTCAGCGTTATTCTGGATATCATATTATCTTTCTCCGAATTTGGGGTCGCCATATAGGTTCATTTCATATATATCCCAACTTCTCTTCGAGTACTTGTTCCTTGCCCAGTAGTTTTTCAAATTTTTCATGGCGTCTCCCGTTGATGTATACGAGTCGGTCCAGTAGTCACGGAAAAACATCAGCGATACTTCTTCAGCCGCGCCGATACCCATTACCTCGACGTTACCGATATAAACACCGGCACCGTATCTTAAAAAAGCTCGGGCTATGCTTCGCCCCGATTCCCTGGCATAAGCACCGGTCAGACATGAGGCAGCGAATACTACCGGACGGGTGTCTCCGAAATCGATAGGCGTAATAGCCGGGTCGTCATCGCCGCCGATATAAAGGTCTGTGCTTCCGCAATGACCCAGGAAATCATCCAGTACCCATGCCCATCCTCCGGCACCGCCATGCCCGCTCCAGTAAATAATGTCTTTCTCAAAGGCACCGGCTTTTACATTCTCTCCACGGGCATCACCTGTTTCGCAAATCGTGCTATAAATTGTATAGGGTTCTGGAAATCCACTGTCGTGATGAATATCTAGCGCTCCTGCAACGGTCATCAAAGTTCTGAGCGTAGCCAAATCCAGAGGGGGATGGGTTCCCGTGCAGGGAATGCTGCCATTTAAATGCCCGGGTTCGCCAAGGCAGCTATAGTCACCGTGCATGACCAGAGCTTCACGCAATAGTTCGACTTCATACGTATAGTATTCGCCGAGTACATATTCGGCCGTGCATCTTTGGCTTTCGAGGATTTCTCCTATCCGTTCGGTATTACTTGTAAACCCCTCGTCGAATTCGGGTCCGCTTACCAGCAGGGCATCGCCGTGACGATTGAAATCGAACTCGCCGGTTAGAACACCAAGTGACGAATGTATTGCAATTGCCATATCGGCAGCCGTTTCTCCGATTATCCTCCCCACCCTCAATTCCGGGATATTGTCGACGCCAAAACTGTCGGCATACGGGTAATCGGTATCATGCACCACGCCATCCGGGTCAACCTGATGCAGTCCGGGTATATCGAAGGCGGGGATAATATCCATTTCTCCGATTATCAACAGGTATCCCTCGCCCTCCGCCCAGCCGGTACATAGACGTCGAGACCAGGTGCTGCCGCTGTTTACCAGCGCTTTAACATTCCATCCGCCAGCGGCAACCGTATAAGGTGAAACGTATCCGAATACCGCATCCCGATACTGTGCCAGACGGGCTGCCGTGGCTAATAAATTATTAACTTCATCTGTGTCGTGGTTATCGAACAGATTGGTCGGGCAGGTCATCATCAAATAATCCGCAGCAGCGAAAGCCGCGCTGCGTTCTGCCGAATCAACCCAACCTATATAAAAATCCGCTGTATATATCATAGTAGTTAAAGAAACTCTGTGATTGTAATCCAAGGTAAGCTTTGACCCGATGCACAGGGATGATGCCATTTGCAGCGGGTCGACCAATATCGGCACCACATAATATCTGATATTTATGGTTTTGCCCCCTTCGATTTTGGGCAGCGTAAATTGCATGGTGCTTTTCCAATACGTATCGGGGTCATTTATCACATCACCGGAAGTTATCCAGCCGTAATAACCCGATGTATCATCCTGCATATAGATGCCTTCGGCACACTGGTAACCGCGGCTGGTATCGGTAACTTTTACATTATTGGCATCTGCTTCACCGCTGTTATGCAGACTTAAGTTTACCTGAAAGTAATTGTCTATACGGTTAACTTCACGGCTTACCGTAACCGAAGGCGGTTGTAAAGATACAAATCTAACGCTGTCAGAGCCCCAGTTGCCGTATTCATCTTGAACGCTCATCTGTAGGATGTGTTCGCCGTAGGTCAGTTCCAAATCAGAGTATCCGATCCTATCGGTTTCCGGCAGCGTTATCGGATGTCTCCATGTATACTCTTTTATGACAGTTCCATCCAGACTGATGCGGAAATATGTCCACTTGAAACCGCAGTCGTTGGAAACAGTGTAATGTATCAACAAAGTCATAAAAACCCCATCGTTTTCCTCGGGCGACCAAATATCTATATGCATCGGAGATAGCTGTTCGGCGAATCTGCGCTGCAAATCGCCGTTCCTGATATCTTCCGCTTGGTTTCCGTTAGAATCATAAGCCCTTGCCCCGAATTCATTGATTCCTTCGGGAAGCCCGGATGTGTCACAGGGCCATTCGAATGGCGCCGAGTAGTCCGTAAACGCCGGTATCCCGTTCAGATAAAAAACGACTCTGTCGATATTGTTCTCGTCAGAAACATCTGCTGTTATCAGCGGCTGCCCCGCCAGGTTTTCAGGCAGATTAAGCAATAGATTGGGCATCTGCCCGGCGGCAACTGTTTCAGTGGTAAAGCGGAAAATTTTACTGCTTACCTTGTTACCTGCTCCATCCGATGAGCAGACAATGAAGTTGTAACTGGTACCCGATTCTAGTCCTGTCAGCTTTATCGAGTGTGAGGTAACGAGCTTATCCTCTTTAACCTGCAAATTTGATTTTCCGGCAAGCGTATCAAATTGTACAAGGCTGTCGGCTTGCGCTGAAGTTTCCCATAGTATTGTAGCGACAGTATCGCCGATATCTGTAACCACAGGGCCGGATATTATTTTCAGGCTCGGTTGGGTAATCGTTGTTTTGGTTTGAGTGGTTGTTTGTGATGTCGAGGCAGTCTTTGTTGTTGTCGTTTCAGTGGTCTCGGTGGTAGTAATATATGGCGATAAGGTTTTTTCAGCCGTGTTGTTCTGTTCGTTCGATTCGTTAATCAGGTTATTGGAGTCTACTATTATCGTTACATCAGTTACCGCATTGATTTCCCAGCCGAGTATATAGACCGCAGACCCTCCGGAGCTTTGTATCCCCCCGTTGACGTTGTTGGTCGGGCTGACAAGACTGAAAAAGCCCTGCCTGATATTATCGAAGTACACATCAGCATCGGCCGTCCAGTAATCGGGCAACGACCCGGTACCGATATTTTTTATGATAACCGATAATTTGTTATCCGCTGTGCATTCTATATTATCAATAATAAGGTCGGGTAAATCATACTGCCATATCGTTTCCCGGCAGTTATTTTCTTCATTGTTTTCAACTATATTTTGTCTGTTATCGGCACATACTTTTATATTGTGCTGGGAAGCTGTCGGGTACCACAGGTAATTGAATATCCTGTTTACCTCTTGTCCCGGCGCTATTGAGGTATCGATAAAATCCTCAATCAGCATATTGCCGTCGATAAAAAGCGCGTTATAAAACCCATTTCCTCCGGCAATACCGTCCCCGTTGTTTTTTAACGTGTAGTAAATTTGATTATCAACAGTCCATATATCGGTTATAACCAGGTCGGGCAGCGCTTCGGGAATGGTATCGATTTTAGCTTCTACCCAGACAGCCCAATCCTGTCCGGAACTTTTTCCGGCTTTTACATACAGAATAAAGCTTCCGTTTCTGCCTGCCAGCGAATCGAGGTTTTGATTTATAGTATCCAAATCTCCGTTATAGCTCGAATAGTGGTTTACAACAGTTTGCCTTGTTTGCCCTTCTTCAAACAGGACTTCGAAAGTAACTCCGTCACTGCCGGTAGCCCCCTTGATAAATCCAACCGTGATGTTCAACTCGGCGTTATCAGGTAGCGTTACCTGAGGATATCGCCCCATTATCCACCCATTCTCAATCCATTGAGGATGGGTTTCCAAAACCTTGCTTTCGATACTATCATCTTCCAACTGTACGTTGTTTTTATAGCAGGCAAAACCGCTTGCATCGCTTTCACTGCCGGGAAATGACAGGATTCCTGAAGCGCTCGACCAGGTAGCAGAAGGCGCCTCGGAAATAAAATCGTAAAAAGTATTGCCGGCGGCGAATATTGATCGAATTTGTAGGCCGTTCGGAAAGATTGTTACGAGTAGGATGAGCGTAATTAAAAATGCAATGGGTGTTTGTAATGACCTGCGTTTGACGGTATGGTGCCGGATTATCTGATTATAAAGTAAACACATTGCAGTCTAAGTTATCAGAGGCTACAGCATTGAACTAAATCTAACACAGGAAATAGTCGATGTCAATATATATGCTTGCTAGTGATATTCATTACCTTGAGTTTTCTCAATAGTCAAATAGCCTCTTTTGCCACTTATTATATATGCTATCATTACAATTATTTATCTTCATACCTGATTTGCTATACTGTTTTAATGCGGTTGCGGTATATTTTTGTGAATAATCTGCGGATAGTCGATTTTAAAATAAAAATGGAGGTAAACATGAGGAAAATAGGTATAGCTTTAAGTATTTTATCCATTCTGTTATTACTCGCCATGTCAGGCTGCAAAGCCGAAACGGTTACCGTAACAGCCAATACCACCATAACCAAATCCACTACTGTAACTCAAACTGTTGGCTCCACGGTTACAGTAACTTCCACAGTAACGTCTCTGACTACCAGTACTCAAACGTCGACATCGACAACGTCACCATCTACTACCACGAGCGCTACTTCATCAGTACAAGTAATTGCGGAGTCAGAGGATGGTAAATTACAGGTAGTTTCGGCATCCCTGGAGAAAGCCACTATTGCAATGTATCAGGTAACTGGAAAGGTACTGAATACCAGCAATGAAGTACTTACTGCACGCATTACCATAGGATTCCTGACGGAGACGGGAGGATTAGACCAGACGCAGTACACACTGGTAGCCGATATACAACCTGGACAGCAAAAAACATTTAACGTAAGCAGTATCGATACATTTAATAATGTTACCGATTTCAGCATTATGATAGAGGTTTGGGACTAATCTGGCTGAATTTATGTAAGAAAATTAAATAATTCGACTGAAAATAGTATATTAGGGGAAACCGGAATATAGCTCCTGTGATGGTTTCCCCTTTTGTTTATATTTAAAATTACTGTCTGTTTGATTAATAACCGGCTGGTGTTATGATAGTTATAGAAGGAGAACCGGTAATGGATAAACTGGAATCCTATAAGAACAAGCGGGATTTTACGCAAACGAATGAACCTTTGAGCGGGAAACAGCAACCGGGTGGGCAACCGCGCTTTGTCGTCCAGAAACATAACGCTTCTCATTTACATTATGATTTCCGCCTCGAGGTAGACGGAGTGCTGGCTTCGTGGGCGGTGCCGAAGGGGCCTTCTACCGACCCGAGTGAAAAACGGCTGGCGGTGCGAACCGAAGACCATCCGCTGGATTACGCCGCTTTCGAGGGAACGATACCTGAAGGGCAATACGGAGCTGGTGAAGTGGAGATATGGGACAAAGGCACCTATCAGAATTTAAAGGATATCCCGATTTCTGAAGCATTGGAGAAGGGGCATATCACTTTCCATTTGCAAGGCGACAAGTTGAAGGGCGGTTACGCTCTGACCAGAACAGGACAGGGGAAAAACTGGCTGATGGTCAAGATGAGGGAGAAGGGGTAGGGGAATACTTGCTGTCAGATTACTATATCTGTATTATACTAAGAATCGTAAAACCTTTATTGGTCTCTGTATTGATAAATTTAATAGCACTTTTGCTTCACTTTATAACGTATGTTATCTTCTTTAAATCCCATCCTGAATTTCTTGCTAATATTCCTCTATTGTAAAAGATATACAATATATATAATGTATATCAACCGTAAAATCGTCTGCATTGATTTCATTATATTTATAGTTTATGATAACTATAATACGTTTCACATAAGACCCGAAGCAGGTACAGCATGAAAAAAGAGAAAGCAAAAAAAGTAAATTACCGCATCAAAGACCAGTGGTATAAATACATCATTCAAAATGCCACCGAGGGTTTTTTTATTACCGATATGCAAGCCAATATCCTGGATGCCAATGATGCTTTTTGCCACATGTCGGGATACAGCCGTGAAGAATTGTTAACTATGGGGCTGTACAACATCGATGTCAGACTACTGTCTTTGCCCAATGGAAAAGAAGAAATCGAAAAGAATTTTCAAGCAATAAAATATCGTGAACCAAGGCCGAATAATTTTGTTGAAGTTAAACACCGGCGTAAAGACGGGCAGATTATTGTTATCTCCGTCAGTATGAAGTATATCGATATTATGGGTGGACTTTTTTTTCATTTCAACAGGGATGTTACAGAGAGCAAGAGGATAGAAAACGAAATCAAGATGTATCAAACACAGCTTGAAGCTCTGGTGAGGGAAAAAACCATCAAGCTGGAAGAGGAAATCGAACAGCACAAGAAGGCTGAAGCAGAACTGAAAAAACTCTATCAAAGCGAACGTAAACTGACTCAGCAAATCAGCGAACAGATGGAACAAAGATTATGGTATTCGCGGGCGCTGGCACACGAATTGAAGACTCCGCTGACTCCTATGCTGGCAACAATAGATTTAATGCTATCCAGTGACATTCAAGAACCGATATCCAGCTATGTTAAGAATATCGAATCGGGCGCTAAGGATCTTTACCGCAGAGTAAATGATTTACTGGATATCGCTAAAGGTGAGGTAAACCTGCTCACATTAAAATACAGTAAGGTGGATATGAACATCCTGTTCGAAGATATCATAGACTATGAAATGCCGTTGATTAAAGCAGACGGATTATCTCTCGAAACAAATATTAATATACTCCCGAAAACATATGCCGACGAACAACGTCTGCGTCAGGTGATATTGAACCTGCTCGATAATGCCGTAAAGTATGCACCCAGAAGGGGAAAGATAATAGTATCGGCTGTCGAAGAAAACGGACATATAGTTACTTCGATTTCCGATAGCGGCCGGGGAATATCCATTGATGACAGAAACCATTTATTTCAACCATATACCAGATTGTATAAGAAAAACGATAACAAATCGGGATTGGGATTAGGGCTTTCTTTAGCAAAAATGCTGGTAGAATTACATAACGGTAAAATTTGGTTGGAAGAAAATGATGGGCCGAGCAGTACTTTTAAATTTTCCATCCCGATAAAAAGTAAAAAAGTGAGTCATAAAGATGAAAATACTGATAATTGAAGACGATTCCAAAATAATTGAATCCATTCGCTTCGTTTTTCAGGTCGGTTGGCCTGAAGTAAAAATTATTTCTACCAGGCATGGAGAAGAAGGGTTGGAAATGGTCGAGAATGAGTCTCCTCAATTGGTCATACTCGACCTCGGTTTACCGGACATCGAAGGATTCGAAGTACTCAGACAAATTCGCCTATTCTCGAATATTCCAGTCGTTATTTTAACAGTAAGCGGCGAGGAAGAGAATATTATCAAGGGACTGGAACTGGGAGCCGATGAATATATTACCAAACCGTTCAAACCCCTCGAATTAATTGCCAGAGTAAAAAAAGCTTTGAAAAGCCATCTTGTAACAAAATCTGGAGCTGAAATAAGTCTCGATTACGGTAATTTACGTATTTTTGTTTCCGAACAAAAGGTACAGATAGATAACAAGACGATTAAGCTTACCAGTACGGAATCGCTTATTTTAAAATATCTGGCATCCAATGCCGGTATGGCTGTACCTAATGAGGCGCTGGCTGAGCATATATGGGGGAATACCTATCCAGATTGTAATAAAGCGATCAGGGTTTATATACGGCAACTGCGAAAAAAACTGGAAAAGGATGCCGATAATCCGCAGTTAATTATTACGCGCCCCGGTATCGGATACATGCTAATAAAACCCGGCTAAATTACTAAAAAGCCGCTTTACCACGCATTGCTTTGTAAATATTGTTTAATGCTACATCTGTTACATTACTGACTGACCATAGCATTATTATCTGCTGACCCCTGCTTCATTTCCTTATCGATTCAAAAACAGATAAGGAATTCTTTAGAGTTATAATAATATTCTAACCCTCATATAACAAACTGTAACACAATAATAATCTATTTTAATGCCAATCCAAATCTCCCGGTGCTAATCTTGTATAAAAGTAGCAGATTTAATTTTCAAGATTATTTTTCCAGACAAAATATCGGATTGTATATTATCTTTTTATGCCTCGCTCTGGTTCTTGCCGGATAAAGAGATTGTTTCGTAGTGTAATTTAGAGGATGTTTACAATGAAAGTATTGATTACGGATATTAATTCCGAATTAACTGAACGTATTCGCCAGATTATAAAAAGACAAAACCCTGCCTGGCATATTGCTTTTATGGATTCCGGGGAACAGTGCTTGAATATCCTTCGCAACGGTAATAAACCGGATATCATATTGATAGGAATGCAGCTTCGCGATATGTCGGGATTTGAACTGATAAAGTATGTTCGTGACGATTCCGATATTCCAGTGGTTCTGATATCTGATGAATACAATATCGAAGTATTGGTCGAGGCTTTTGAAACAGGAGTTAACGATTATATAGCAAGGCCGTATAACGATGCTGTTTTTATAGCCCGGTTAAAGGCGTTAGTCAGAAGAAGGACGTGGGATATCATGAAAATAGAAAATGAAATGACTGGTTTTCAGTTATCGGAAGGGATTAAGGGTTAATTTTTAAAAAGTATATCCTTAATCCCTTTTTTAAAATATTAATAAGAATATTTTCTATAACATTGAAATAGAATAACGATAATAAAACAAGGAGGTGGTGCCTATTCAGCATTTTATTATTACAAAATGGTAATCAATAAAAGGAGAAGGAATTGAAAGAAGAAAAAGAAAAGTTACCTGTAGA
>CAZGVH010000032.1:0-9713 GCA_964528955.1 uncultured Dehalococcoidales bacterium
CTGGTCATTATTGCGGAATAATCCGCATAGAATCAGCTTTATTTAGCCTCAAACCGTATCAGAGTTCCTATGTTTATATTCATTTGACAGCTAATACAATCTAAAGTTATTATTTTATCTGAAATCTTATTTTCTAATTTTAAGAATGACTGTGGCTGCATTTACTTGAGTTATCATTTGACGGCTTAAATCGTATTTTCCGTCCTGATGTAAAAATTCGCATAATTTTCCATCTGTAATCGCTAATTCTTAGTCAGGAATTAAAAGGAGGCGAAACAATTGTTTAGTGAGGAGATTCTGTCGAGCACAGATTTCCAGATGAGCCTGTTGTTATTTGTGGCTCTGGCGGGTTATTTAATCGCATACAGAATTAACCAGTCTGCCGTTGTCGGGATTATACTGGCCGGTATACTCGTCGGTCCCAGTTTGCTGGGGCTGGTGACATATACCGATTTTGTGTCTTCCCTGGCGCACCTGGGAGCTGTGGTTCTTTTATTCACAATCGGTCTCGAGTTCAATATCAAGGAAATTGCCAAGGTACGCTACCTTGTAATCGGTTTATGTGGTGTTATCGTTCCGGTATTGGGCGGCTTTTTTACGGCAGAGCTTTTCGGGTTCGATTTTAAAGCAGCGGTCTTTATCGGCGTGGCTCTGTCTGCCACCAGTATTGCCATTACGGCCAATGTTCTGAGGGAAATGGGTAAACTGCAGACCGAAGCCGCTAAGGCGATTATCGCGGTTGCAGTGGTGGATGACGTCCTGGCGCTCCTGTTCTTATCTGTAGCCGAAGGCGTCGTTTCGGGAGATATTTCGGTAGGCTCGCTTTTGCTTACTGCTCTAACCGCTATCGCTTTCATCGGAATCGGCATACTGGTAGGCAAGTTCGTTTTTGCTAGATTTATGGTCAGACTTGATAATACTTCATTGTGTAAGAAATACCCCGAATCCATATTTATCTTTGCTATAATGACTGCCTTTCTCTACGGTCTGGTAGCTGAACTGGTAGGTTTATCTGCAATAGTGGGTTCATTCTTGGCGGGCGCCTCTTTTTCCGAAGTTAAATTAAACCGGGGCGTGATTTTCAGGGAGGGGGCGGAGCATCTGCAAATTATCTTCGCCTCGATATTCTTTGTCTCGCTGGGTGTAATCATGGATGTCCATTATATTACACTCGATATCGTCTGGTTCGTACTGGCGTTAACTGTAGTTGCCATAATTACCAAGATTATCGGGTGCGGCGTACCTGCCAAGCTCTATGGAATGAGTTGGAAAGATACCTCGATAGTGGGTGTCGGAATGGCGCCGCGCGGAGAGGTTGGTATGATAATCGGTTTAATCGGGCTTAACCAGGGGCTGATAGATATGGGTGTTTATTCGGCGATTATCCTGATGTGCCTGATTACTACAATTATTCCGCCCTTAATGTTAAGAAACTGGATATACAAAGATAAAAGCAAAAAAGAAGTATGCGAAATTCCTCCGCCTGAATTGCATTCATAAAACGAAGCCTTGAAATATTAATCCCGCGCTGCACCAATCTGAAAGCGCGGGATTTTCTTTATATCTCCGGTTATAATCCGGGAGTAATTACTATTTTAAATTTCTATGCCGAAAACCTGACGCATCAGGAACCCTATGCCGAATGAAATGGCGGCAATGCCGATACTCAATATTGCCATTTCGGAGAACCTTTTCATAAACGGCAGATTCTGGGCTACGGAAATATAAAAATTGAATATCAGAATCACGATAACGACATTACATATCATCACTGCCAGCGCAACCAGTACATTCGCTAACAACAGGTAGGGAAGTATCAGGATGGTAACCGTAAAAATATAGGCTATTCCAGTATAAAGGCCTGATTTTACAGGCGACCTGCCCGTTTTTTCCGCCTTGCTCGCCAGGTAACTGGTACTACCCATCGAAAGGGAGGCGGCGATACCGGTAATCAGACCTACCATGGCTACCAGTTTGGAGTCTTGCAATGCCAGTGTAAAACCGGCCAGCGAACCGGAGAGTTCTACAAGGGCATCGTTAAGTCCTAATATCATTGCTCCTACATAGTGGAGGCGTTCCTCTTCGATAATGCAAATCAATTCGTCTTCGTGCTTGTCTTCCTCTTCGGCAATCTTAATTGCTCCGGGTACGCTGTCGGCTATGTCACGGTAATTGATTTGAGCCCGTCCTTCCCCGTTTTCCATCAGTTTGATGCCGAAGGTCAGTCCGAAAACCCTGGATACCAGGTAGTAGAACCAGACCTTAATCAAATCCGGTTTTACTTCCTTGCCGGTGAATTGTTTCCAGAAGTTATAATGCCTGAACTCGTCATTCGAAATCCCCAGCAGAATTTCCCTGTTATGTGCGTCTTTTATAGACTGCGCCAGTTTTTTATATATAATGTGCTCGGTTATTTCGCCTTTTTGGGATATCAGCAGCCGTTTCATAATTTTATCTGACATCATTTTCAGCCTCCGCTATGATACGTATTAATCATTCTAGCCTTTATACATATCTTTATACAAATAGTATATCTAAAAAGGCTGTCCGGAAACCTGTAACAAATCTAATGTTGCGTATATAATGCCAATAAAATGCGATATAATGAACATCATTATATTCAGGCAATTAAGCGGATGATATTGTAGAGCAGGCTCAAGATTGCAGTATATTTTTACGCTATTATAGTCTTATGGTAAACTTTAGCCGTGTATCTCCTGTGAAATTATCCGGTATTAGTTAGGTCGAGCATTATATTTGAATGTAAGCGAAGCGCTGACAGGTTGAGGGTAGTATTTTGAGAATTAAATTACATTATACCTGGATACCGCTGCTGATTCTTTTAACAACGGTGGTAACACTGCGGTTTGCCGAAGAATATTCGTTATTACTCAGAATCATTTTCGGCATCGGCGTTTCACTTTTGTACATTTTAATAATGGCTTTTCGTGAGTACATATTGTGCATCCTGGCTTTCCGCCGGGAGACCTGGGTGAAAAAGATAACGCTTTTCGCTTTCGGCGGTGTGTATAAGGAAAGCGCCGACAGATACTACTCCACTCATCCCCCGCTTCTGTATTTTTCCAGGTATCTCTCTAATTTCCTGTTAACAATACTGTTTTACGGTCTTTATGCCACGTTTATAGATGCCGGTATTTTTGCATTGGCAGGAATAGCCCAATGGCTTTCATATATATTTCTTATATTGTTCTTAATTCATTTTATACCGGTTTATCCTCTCGACGGGGGAGAAATCCTGCGCCTGATTATATGGAAAAAAACCCGTGATTATTATAAAGCAGCGCGAATTACCAGCCTGACCGGGTGGGTTTTCGGTTTATCACTAGTTTTTGCCGGAGTTTTGCTGCTGATTATCACTCAGCAATGGGATGCCGATTTGTTGGTTATATTATCGGGATGGATGCTTCAGGTTGCCGCCGGGTATACCCGCAATCAGATAAAAATTCATACGGTTCTTAAAAACATCCGGGCGGAAGATGTAATGAGCGGGGATTTCCCGTCGATAACGGCAAAGATGAGTGTCAGGCAAACGATACGGGAATATATCTTGGTATCCGGATATCATTATCTGCTTGTAAGCGACGGCGGGAAATTAAGGGGAATTCTGACCATTAAACAAATAAAATCAGCTATCAGGAAAAGAAAGAGCGACGTCGCTGTGAATGATATTATGACGCCGTATGAGCAAATAAGAACGGCGTACAGGCAGCAGGCCGCCAACGAGTTATACGAGGATATGTATCAACGGAATCTCGAATATATACCGGTTATCGAAGAGAACAGGATTATCGGCGTGGTAACTATGTCAGCCCTGATGAATCTGGTAAAAATCCGTTCCGGATTCGGAATATAATATAAATCTATCCTGACGGTTTATGCCGACGATAAAACATTTAGCGGTAGCGAATCGATAAGTTTAACGTAGCGGCTTTCCGTATAGTAGACTCTCCACTGAACCTTAAACCAGTGAAACGGGCTTTCCGCCTGTGTCTTAATTTGTAATCTGATATCGCACGGGTCGTCGCTTTCCCATGATATATCTACCACGCTTGTTCTCTGGGTGCCGGTATCTATTTCGACTTCATAATGATTACGCTCGATTCCTTCGGGCAGCAGCCCCTGTTCATACACGCTCCAGGATACCTGTACAGTACTGCGAGGAGCAGCCCTGGTCTTTATATATATCCGTCCGTCTTCCGGATTATCAGGGGCTACCCATCCTATTTCTTTAATTCCGGTAAACAGAAAAAAGGAGGTCTTTTGCGTAGTCTGAAAAGTACTTCGATTCCCGTCTACAATATATTCTCCGACTATATCCTCCCATTCCTGCCATTTAAAATAAGATTCATTGAAGTGTGTCAGCGTACCGCTGTAGGCGACAATTGCACCCACGATATCCTGCCAGTAATCCGTTCCGGGAAAAATGTCGGATTTATGCTCGAGGGAACCGGACCTGCCGAGAACCGAAAAATCCATATTTCCGCCGAAGATGTAGCTTAAAATCTGGTCTCCGATATTATCCGCCACTTCTTCCAGTATTTTGAAATCGCTGTGTCCATATTCGCCGTAATAAATCACGTCAGCGCCATCGGCATACTGGCAGGAAACAGGCACTATTTGATCGTCCATATCCCTGGGCAGGGGGTCAACCCCGCTGGTATCGAACTGGCTGCTGAGCGGATAAGATTCCGCTGAAATGAAAGCCAGCCAGTGTTTATTTGTAGCTACCCAGAGCCCGTCTTCCGAACTGTCATAATTTACCAGGGAATTAAGCACTCCCTGATCGGGCAGTATCAGTTGAGCTCCTTCATAACCCAGATTGGTATCGCCGCCGAGAAAGTAATAGCTCGACAATTTCTTTATCGGGCTGTTTACGGTAACAACCATAGCTATCTTATCGGCGATATTGCCGATATTATGCGCTACGGCATATAAGGCTGCCTTGCCTCCCATACTGTGTCCGATCAGTACGATGTTGCTCTTGCCGGCGAAACGCTTGTTGATATCTTCGGCAATGTTATTGGCCCAGGTTTCGATATCTACATTATTGGCATACGACCGGTTCATCATAGCGGTGGTGATACTTATATCCGGGTTGTCCCGCTCATATTGGGCTATGTATTCCGGCAGCTTATCGGCAATTACATCCTCGAGCGGTTGAACGGAACTGGCGTTGCTGTTGAATCCATGGAGAAAAACAAAATTGATTTCCTTAACTGTCTCATCCGATACTGCCTGAACCGGCAAAGGAGAAACTACGGGAGATATCATAGTGAAAAATAAAACACCGGCTATTATTATTGCCAATCTTTTCATAGTCTTCTTCTTGATGTAAACAACTTTTTCAGAATAGTCCGAGCGCTTCCTCCCATAATATCATCGCCATATTTATAAATTCAAGTTTAATACGATAATAAAGGCTGTAAATCTTGAATAATTTGATATCGAATGTGCTAAAATCATTAATAAAATATTTGCGGCTTTTCGGTGTGTAAATATGATATATGACAATAAAAATAAGTTTAAAGTAATCGTCGCTTTAGTCATCGCTCTGGTATTATTGTTTTTGGCAGGCCTCCCTGCATCTGCCGAAAGCCAGGCGTTCTGGTCGGATATGGAAAGCGGTACGACATCCGACCTGTACGGTATCTGGGGCACAGGCGAGGATAATGTCTTTGCAGCCGGCAAATCCGGTACCGTTCTGCATTATAACGGTTCATCGTGGTCTCCGATGGCTAGCAGCGTCACAGCCGACCTTTATGCCATCTGGGGCAGCGACGGCAACAATATCTTTGCAGCCGGCAAATCGGGCGCAATCATAAACTATGACGGCTCATCCTGGGCTCCTGTGGTCAGCGGTACAACGTCAGACCTCTACGCTATCTGGGGAGCCGACAGCACTCATATCTTTTCAGTCGGCAAGTCGGGAACTATTATACGTTACGATGGTTCATCCTGGACGCCTATGGCAAGCGGAACTACAGTTGACCTTTACGCTATCTGGGGAGCCGACAGTACTCATATCTTTGCAACCGGCAAGTCCGGCGCCATACTGCGCTACGACGGCTCGTCCTGGACTGCTATGTCGAGCGGAACTACGTCCGATTTGTATGGTATCTGGGGGGTAGACAGCACCCTTATCTATGCGGCAGGCCAATCAGGCACTGTAATCCGTTATAACGGATCATCATGGTCTTCCCTGTCCAGCGGTACCGCCGTCGACCTGTATGGTCTCTGGGGAAGCGACAACACCCATGTCTTTATGGCAGGCGGGTCGGGCGTTATTTTGAATTATGACGGATTAAATTTCAATTCAATGAGTAGAAATACTGTCAGCGACCTGCGTTCGGTCTGGGGATTATCTTCTTCCAACATTTTTATAGCAGGTTATTCCGGTACTATATTAAGATATTGTCCGCCTGTTATATCTACGATTCTCCCCGGTGAGGGTTTTCAGGGAGAAACACTGGACATAACGATTAACGGCACCAATTTTACCGGGGCAAGCGAGTTATGGTTGGGCACCGGTATATCGGTTAACAGCTTCACGGTAACCAACGCTTCGCAAATCGGGGCAAATATCAGTATTTTATCCGGAGCGGCAACAGGTAGTCGAGACGTATCGGTTATTACCCCGGAAGGCAGTTTTACCTTAACAGGTGGCTTTACAGTGAAACCGGCATTGCCTGCGATTACTTCGATTAACCCTCCCAGAGGGAACCAGGGAGTAACGCTGAATGTTACTATTATCGGCGAGAATTTTACCGAAGTTTCCAGTTTACAGTTCGGTAGCGACGTAACGGTTAACAGCTTTACCGTTATCAATTCCGGGCAGATAGTTGCTGAAATCAGTATAGCGGCCGATGCCATAATAGGGAATCGAAATGTATCGGTTACCACTCCCGGCGGCAGTAATACCTTATCGAACGGATTTGCAGTCAAACAGGCTCTTCCTGTAATAACATTAATCGAAGCGAACCATGGTAGGCAGGGAGAAACGCTGAATGTCACTCTCAGCGGAAATAATTTTAACGGCGCAAGTGAAATCAGTCTCGGCGATGGTATAGTCGTTAACAGTTTTACTGTTGTAAATTCCGGGCGAATCGATGCCAGTATTACAATTTCACCCGATGCCGTAACCGGAAATCGTGATGTATCTGTTACCACGCCGGGCGGCGTTAATACTCTGTCTAACGGCTTTAAGGTAATACAGGCACTGCCTGTATTAACATCTATCGAACCGGATCAGGGCAGGCAGGGAGAAACGCTGAATCTGACTATAACCGGCAGCAATTTTAGCGGGGTGAGCGCCATACAGTTCGGCGCCGGCATATCGGTTAACAGCTTCAATCTGCTCAGTTCCGGCCAGATATCCGTCAATATTACAATAGTATCCGATACCGAAGCCGGCAGTCGTGATATATCTGTTACCACGCCGGGAGGCAGCCAAACACTGTCAAACGGGTTTACTGTTAAACAGGCTCAGCCGCTGATTACATCGGTAAGTCCGGACAGCGGAAACCGCGGAGCGGCGCTGACGGTTACTTTAAACGGCGAAAATCTGGACGGAGCGACTTCGGTGGGCTTCGGTGCGGGAATCGAGGTTACCGGTTTTACCGGTATTAGCTCGATGCAGTTGCTTGTAAACCTGATTATCAGCTCAGATGCGGCAACTGGCTTGAAAGATATATCTGTTACTACTCCGGGAGGCAGCTATACTCTGCCAGGCAGCTTCACTATTAAACAGGAGCTTCCCTTGATTACGTCGCTAAGTATTAATAGCGGTAACCAGGGGGCAACGATGAATATCAATATCGGCGGTGACAACTTTATCGGTATGGGAGGAATTAATTTCGGCTCCGGTATACTGGTTAACAGCTTTACTGTGCTCGGCTCAAATCAGCTGTCAGTTAATATTACTATTCTCTCTGATGCTGCGGTAGGCACCAGGGATGTATCTGTTACCACCCCAGGAGGCACTTATATATTGCCCGGAGGATTTACAGTAAAACAAGCCCTGCCGTCGATTACGTCGGTCAGCCCCGACAGGGGAAATCCCGGGTCAACGCTTGTCGTAATCGTAAACGGCAGTAATCTGAGCGGAACAACTTCGGTGAGTTTTGGAAACGGTGTTGAAGTTACCGGTTTGACCAACGTCAGTCCGACCCAGTTACGCGTAAATGTTACTGTATTTTCAGATGCGGTAATCGGGTACAGAGATATTTCTATCGTCACCCCCGGAGGAAGTACGACCTTCGGTCAGGGTTTCAGTATCGAAGAAAAATCGCAGAATACCGTTGCCTTGATTTCTATATGGACGGGAATTGCCGTTGTATTTATCATTTTAACGGTAATTCTCAATATATTGAGGCGGAAACGGGCAGCCAGACTGTAAGAAAAGGGGATGACCGGTATTAAGTGATTATTACAACACTGTAAGATGCTATTAAATCATTACCAATTAAAATGAGTATATATGTTACTGCGGGAAATTCGAGGGAAAAATAATAGCAAATTATTAATGATTTAAGAATATGTACTATAAATGACCTTATAATACAAATTCCTGTAATTTATTTGCGAATTTTGTAAAGAGCTTAAATAAAAAGCGGTAAAATACCGTAGCTTACTTTGGGATATATAAATGGAAGAGATCGGAAGAAATAGGCCCTGCCCGTGTGGTAGCGGGAAGAAATATAAGTATTGTTGCAGCCCGTCTGCAATTAATCTCCTGGGGGATGAGATCGCACTTTTTCAAAGAAATCGTAATTCTGCATATACCGGGGAGATTGGTATTAGAAGGGAAGAATTCTGCCATAATTACATGATGAAGAAGTCGGAAATATTTAAGGAACTGTCCAAAAAGCAGAACGAAATTGCGACTTCTGAATGTGGAGTAATAAGCTGTGGAAAAGGATGTGCCCACTGCTGCATACTGATGGTGGGAGCGACCGTACAGGAAGTTGAATTAATAGTCCACTATCTTTATGAAAATGAAGAACTTTTCAATTACTTCATTGATATATATCCAAAATGGATATCGAAACTTAGAGAAGTGGATTGTTTACTGGAAAACGCATCTAAAAACAAGGCATATCGGAGTATTGCGTCTATCAAAGAAAAATCCGGTAAAAATTGCTGCTATGTATTAAGTGCATCAATTAGTATGAAATGGAAAAACAGCTTCGACAATCGACTGATGTTTATAAAGAAGGGACTATATTGTCCGTTTTTACGCGACGGGGGATGTTCCATTTATAATGTGCGCCCTTACTACTGTGCCGGTTACTTCGCAATTACACCTCAGGACTGGTGTAATCCCCTCAATTCGGTAGGATATCAAAAAAAGAAAGCGTATCAAATCTTTGATACAAAATTAGCTGACGACCTGTCATTTTATACCGGAAATCTGGGAAAACCTGTCTGGTCGTTTATGCCTGTAATGGTATATGAAACACTGAAATATGGAACAGGGGCTTTGCAACGGATGAAGATAATAGAAGGTAGTGCGATAAAAAGCTACGCTTTAAAAGTTTGAGCCTATTAATTAAACAACGAGTTAATCATAGAGCCCATTGGGAGCTAATACTAACAATTTGTTATCATAAATGCAATTACAAGGTAAAGGTTCAAATGAATTCGAGAGGTCGAGCCTGGATATAGCGCGGATGAAAAGCCGAAGATTAAGGTAA
>CAZGVH010000033.1:0-9418 GCA_964528955.1 uncultured Dehalococcoidales bacterium
ACGGATGATCACGCTGCCTCCCCGCCCCCCGTCGCCACCGTCAGGACCGCCCAGCGGAACGAACTTCTCACGACGGAAACTGGATGCTCCATCGCCGCCGTTTCCGGCTTTAACTTTTATTTCAACTCTATCGAACATACCTTATCCTTTTTCCCAACATAGTCCGCCCGGTATATTTCAGTGACCGGTCAGCGGACTTACCGTAAAGAAATAATAATTACAACCTCTGGTCTATCTCGTCGTACAGTTTATACCAGTTCTGCACGGTGTTTTCCATTTTAAAATAGTGAAAGATATAAGCCCCGAGCAATACTATGACTATCACCAGCGGAACAAGTAGAATCCAGTTCTCCGGAAACAGCATCAAAAGCAGAAATATAAACATGAAGACAAATGCAAAGAGTATGGTTACCATCAGATGAATCAGCCTTTCGTGCTGCAGCCACTGGATTTTCATGTTATGGTAGCGCGCCAGCTCCTCCCTGTCGCAATCACCTTCCAGTCTCATTTTGATATACTCTTCATGCGCCCGGGCGTATTTTATAACGCCTATTCCTTTTTTGTCAGTGATCTCTTCCATACGTCACCTTTTATATGACCGGAATATTAAGGATTCTAAACCCGACTTATATAAGTATATATCAAATGACTGGCTAGATGTTATAAAACGGATTCCCCGACCCTGCAGCCGGGGAATCTAATGATTTAGATAATAATCGAAAAGTTGATTTTTTAGACGTTTACCTGTCTGACCGGCCGTGCCTCAATATAGCCGCGGTACCCCTGTGGTTCAAGCTGAAAACGCGGACCGTCCTCATCAGCCCACTTGAAGCCGTAGATCTCCGGATTATAAGTCTTCATCACTGCCCACAGTTCGCCTATAGCCTTTTCGAAAACAGCCTCGTCATAAGGCTGTCCCTGGAAAACCATCATTTTACAGGGAGCAAGGTCAATAATTTCATAACCTTTCGGCACCGGCCCGTTATAGTCTGCAGGCATTTCCACCCCCATGGCATACTCGGAGGTTTCTGGTTTTTGCAGGTTTTTCGGAAGCCACATTCCAATAGGCTCATAAAGAGCTTCTTTTACATCCTTAAGCTCCGAGTAGATATCGCAGCCAAGCTCCGTGCAATAAGCAAAATAGTCCCGCGCTTCTTTAGCTCTTTTTAGTATCAGCTTGCGTGCCGGACGGTCGACCACCTGAACAAATACGGTATTTGATTTTTCAGACATTTCATATTCTCCTTTTTGTAACTTGATGTAATAATCACGCGCATACTCAGGTAGAAAAAGTCTCACGGGAGGTGTGTTTTTGGCATAATACCTGGGTGTTACACCGAACTCCTTAGAGAATGCCCTCGTAAAGCCCTCGTGGGAGTCGAAAACGAAGTCCAATGCCACATCGATGATTCTTATGTCTTCATCATGTAATCTCACGGCTGCCCGGGACAGCCTCAGAACGCGTATGTACTCGAATGGCGGTCTGCCCGTAACCTCTTTGAATATTTTTGCCGCGTGCCACGGCGAATATGCGGCCACTTTAGCCAGGTCCGAAAGAGTGATCACTTCTTTCAGATTCTTGGAAATAAAGTCCTGCATACGCTGCACCGCCAGCATTTTCTCCCATTTCTGCATGATTATTCCTCACAGATAAGGATACAGCAAAGGACAATGCCTTTCTTGACCGGCATTGCTCAATAGAGAGTTATTAAAGGTTATTATAATAAGTATTTAATATATCAGTTATACTGTATTTAATATAATAAGAATAACATGTGCCGCCTGTTTATTTATAGCTGCTTAATTATATTATTGACAATAATACAAAAAACCGGCTTTACCGGAATCCTAGTTTTCGAAAATAAACTCATGTTATCGAAAAACAGCAGCAGGTTATGCAAAAAATGTGCAAATTATAACCGCTTTGTGATCATGATATTACAGTTATCGAATCAGCTATTATCAAATTTTCTATACTTCAGTTGAAGCGAAAACCTGTAATAAAACCGGATTTTATTAAACCACTGAATTATCGAAAAGTCCGTATCATAAGTAAAAGCCGGTTATCTAGTCAGCAGGAAATACCTGTAGTCAAGATAATGGACTGAAAAATAAATGACGGTCAAGTCAGGAGACGTTAAGAAAAAAAGCTACTCTGATTCAGATTTAAGGGACGACTGGATATCCATCACCTTGCGCTTCAGCACCGGGCTGTTTTCGATATCCTGCGCTATTTTTTCACAGGAATGGCTGACGGTGGAAGGAGTCCTGCCGCCGATCAACTTGCCGATCTCGCTCAGGGAGTAGCCGTCCTGCTGTTTTAAAAGGTACATAGAAACCTGCCTGGCAAGAGCAACTTCTTTATCTCTCCTGGGGCCGATGATAGCTTCGGCATCGAGTTGGAAGCATTCGGCGACGGCGTTGAGTAATTTTATGTGTGATTCCTGTCCGCAGGTTTCGCTTTTACCGTTGATATTCGTTAAAGCTTTAGTAGCGACTTCCCGCGTAATCTGCGAACGCAGCAATTTGGCGTAGGCTATGATGCGGTTGAGGCTGCCTTCCAGTTCCCTGATATTCCGGCGCGCCTGCCGGGCAACCAGTTCCAGAACGTCGAGGGCAATTTCGGTATCCGATTGTTCCGCCTTTGCCTGCAATATCGCCAGCCTGGTTTCCAGGTCGGGCGGCTGGATATCGACCGTCAAACCCCATTCGAAGCGGGAACGCAGACGCTCTTCCATTCCGGGCATAGACTGGGGCAGCTTGTCGCTGGTAACCACGATCTGGCGGTTGGAGTTATGCAGTTCGTTGAAGGTATGGAAGAAACTCTCCTCCGTTTGCTCCTTGCCGCTGATAAACTGGATATCGTCCACCATCAGGGCATCTACATTGCGGTACTTATTGCGGAACTCTTCGGCTCTCTTGTGGCGGATGGCGTCGATGAATTCGTTGGTAAACTGCTCTCCGCTGACATAGAGTACGCTGGCATTTTTCGCCTGTAATGAATGCCCGATTGCCTGAAGTAAATGCGTTTTTCCCAGCCCCGAACCTCCGTAGATAAAGAGCGGATTGTAGCCCTCGCCGGGATTCTGAGCTGCCGCCTGTGCTGCGGCGTACGCCAGCTGGTTCGAGCTGCCGACGACAAAGGAATCGAAGGTGTACTTCGGATTGAAAGCTGAAATATGCGAATCGATAGCCTGCGGCGTTTCGCGGTAGGCATATCCATCCGTGGGTTCCGGTTGAATCGAGCTCACCTGGAAGTGAGCCGTTACATGGCTTTTTATGAGGCCGATAAGTGTT
Organism: uncultured Dehalococcoidales bacterium; assembly: GCA_964528955.1. Classification (GTDB taxonomy): domain Bacteria; phylum Chloroflexota; class Dehalococcoidia; order Dehalococcoidales; family UBA5627; genus UBA5627. Next base: position 3,298 of record CAZGVH010000033.1, read on the forward strand.
TTTTCAATCAGGGAACGCTGGTTCTTTTCGAGGTACTCGGCGACAAAGGTATTGGGGGTGCCGATATAGAAATGCCCGTCCCTGAATTCTATACCCTCGGTTCCCTGTAACCAGGTCTGATAGTTGGGTTTGTTTATTTGCAGCTGTAGTTCGCCCAGTGCAGCTTCCCAGATTTCTTGTGCCGACCTCATTATAAAAATACTATCTCCCGAACATTATACTTAAATTGCATTTAAACGCGGCGTTGTAAAACCGCAAAATCACACTCATCTCAAAGAAGTCGTGTTCCAATAACCCGGACCGCTAAGGCCCGTATAACCCCGAAAACCTGGGGCAGTAGCTGTCTCAATCAAGGTTTTCCGCAATAGAAGGTTGTTTATGAAAAACCTTGTTCAGATTATCAGGGGACAATCAGCGTTGGCAAGGCACTTTACCATTGTTGTTGGCTGATTTTTAATGTGGTTATTTGTTGTAAGGTCTCTCAAGCTCTGTTTTTTGTTAAAATGCTTACTTTTAGCTATAGTCTGATTGTCTATGGGAAAATATTCTAACGTTAAGTAAAATATTAGTTGTTAGTATCCCCGATGGATGTTAGAATCTATGCAGCGGAGGTAAATCGTGCGTATCGTTTTTATGGGAACACCCGCTTTTGCCGTACCGGTACTAAAGCTGCTGGTACTAAATGATTATAAAATAGCCGCAGTATATACCCAGCCGGACAGGCCTGCGGGGCGCGGCTGCAATGCGTCATTCTCTCCGATAAAGCAGGCTGCTATGTCATTGGGCTTGAATGTGGTACAACCTGTCAAACTGAGAAATGAAGAGTCCCTTTGTGAACTGGCCTCCTTCGAGCCGGATGTAATCGTGGTTGCCGCCTTCGGACAGATACTTACGCAAGCCGTGCTGGATTTACCCGCATATGGTTGTATCAACATCCACCCTTCTCTGCTTCCCCGGTACCGGGGCGCCGTGCCTGTGGCGGCATCGATATTGAACGGCGACAGCTTTGCCGGAGTCAGTATTATGCTGATGGATAAGGGGCTGGATACCGGCCCGGTAATTTCGCAGGCTCAAATACCGGTACTGGGCTACGATAATACGGAGATACTGACGGATAAACTTTCGCTGATAGGTTCACAACTCCTGCTGGAGGTCTTGCCGCGCTGGAAGAAAGGTGAAATCGCCCCGCGGACGCAGGATAATGCGTCCGCCAGTTATTTTGCCACCGTAACAAAGGAAACGGGGGAAATCGACTGGTCGCAACCTGCCGGGGTTATCTGGCGCAAGGTACGCGCCTATTATCCATGGCCGGGTTGTTTTAGCCGCTGGCAGGGAAAAAATATTAAGATTATCGAGGCTCTGCCCCAGCCTGCTATTAAGGACGTCTGCAGTGGACAGGTAACAGTCCTTTCGGATGGCAGCGCAGGCGTCGGGACAGGCAACGGCGTACTGAAAATAAGTACGCTTCAACTGGAAGGTAAAAAGCCGATGTCGTCGGCGGAATTTATAAGAGGGCAGCGGCAGTTTGCCGGTTCGATGTTGCCGTCATAGTTTTGGGTAACTGTCATGCTGAATTCGTGTCTTTCGTCGGGCTCGGGATTGCCCGCAATGACAATGTGATCAGTTTTATATAATCATCAAAAGAATTCGAAAGAGAGGTCAATATGCCGTTACCGCAGAATCTGGATAGTTTTTCAACGCTGGTAGAGATAATTGCTCTGCTGCGCAGCCCCGAGGGTTGTCCCTGGGACAGGAAACAGACCCATGAGTCACTAAGAAAAAATCTCCTTGAGGAAGCCTATGAGGTGCTGGAGGCGATGGATGAGGCGAATGCCGCTAAGCTCTCGGAGGAATTCGGGGATTTGCTGCTGCAGATCGTTCTGCACAGCCAGATAGCCAAGGACAACGGCGAATTTACCGTGAGCGATGTTATCAGGAAGATAAACCAAAAGCTGATCCACAGGCATCCTCACGTCTTCGGGGACGTTAAGGTAAACAATGCCGAGGAAGTTACCGTCAACTGGGAAGCATTGAAGAAGCAGGAGCGCAAGAAAGAAGCGTCCATGCTGGACGGGGTTCCCGCTGATATGCCGGCACTGGCTTACAGCCAGGCGATCCAGGGACGCGTGGCGCGTGTCGGCTTCGACTGGCAGGAAGATAGCGGCGTTTTAGAGAAAATGGCAGAGGAAATCGGCGAATTCAAGGCGGCTGGCAGCCAGAAGCAAAAAGAGGAGGAATTCGGCGATATCCTTTTCACGCTTGCAAACTTTGCCCGCCGTCAGGGAATCGACCTCGAATCCGCCCTGCGTAAATCAAACCGCAGGTTCTATAAAAGGTTCTCCACGATGGAGGAGTTCTGCCGCAACCGCGGCCTCGATTTATCAAAACTGACTTTCGATGAACAGAACGAGCTCTGGGAAGAAGCCAAGAAGACGCTGGGGGAGTAAATAAACGCAGGATTTCTGCTTTTATAGTCAGCAATATCATATCGACTGATATAGCGACCACTGGTCGTCCCTACGTTTTTATTATTTGTCATTCTGAAAATAGCGAAGTATCTCTATGCCATTCGATATTCGCTATCGTTATGGATTCGACAGGCTCAGTAATTGTCTTATATATATGCGGGTCGGGGTAATTAAGTGGCATTGTAGAGATTGCTTCGTTTTTCCTTTGAAAAAACTCGCAAAGACGGTTTGTAAATAAAGGCAAGAACTACCACTTTGTAAATCTCTTCCTTTAGCAAAGGGAGAGAAAGAGTGATTTACGAACTTTGAGGATAGTCTTTTATGGTCTCCCGCAGAGAAGTCAGGGCAGTTTACTGCACTCCCCTATAAACTCCAGCATCAGACTGTTAAAGTCTTTAGGATTATCCATATTGGCTACATGTGCCGCATTTGCAATTATCTCGACCCGGCATCCGGGATAGTATTTCGGCCAGTCGGGTAAATGTTTTTTGATAGTACCCGCCTTATCGAATTCTCCGCAGGAAACCAGCAGCGGGGCGTCGAAAGTAAAATCCCTTTCATTCAAACAGGTGGAGATGCCGTTCCATGAAGTGACGAATTCCTTCTTGTTCATCTCGCTGAACATATCATATAGAGCGGTGCGGGCGTCTCCGTTTAAGGCGCTGGCCTTCGCCATCTGTTTTTTAAGCGTTTCCCAGGGGTAAAGGTTGAAGAGCGGGGCGGAGTATTTCAGTCCTATTTTTTCCCACGTTTTGTACGGCACGAAGATGGGAGTGGAACCGATGATCATGTATCCCCTTGCTTTCCCGTAACCGGCGGCGTACTGCTGGGCAACATAGCCGCCCATCGAAAGGCCTATAATAACAGCGTCTTTGCAGTCCTCCGCATCGAGTATAGCGTACAGGTCGGAAGCGGCTTTTTTAACCGTGAAATTATAGCAGGGGCGAGATAAGCCGTGTCCTCTTACGTCCACGTTGATAACACGGTAGTCTTTCAGGGCATCGAGCTGGGGTTTCCACATCTTTCTGTTGACACCGTATCCGTGTATCAGCGCTACGGCAGTACTGTCTTGCGTTCCTGTTATATCATAAAAGACCCTGCATCTATCGGACTCTATATATTTCTGCATAGAACCTCCGTTATATGGAACCCGGGAGTAAATAGAGCGGATTAAAAATGGTCGGGGCGAGAAGATTTGAACTTCCGACCTCAGCGTCCCGAACGCTGCGCGCTAGCCGACTGCGCTACGCCCCGATTAGAAAATCAGCAGGATATATTGACGATAATCAATACAGGTAATATTATAACATTATTGTGCCATTCAGCAACAGTGAAAAAAATGCGGTTTGTTGCCGGTCATAGATAATCGATGTCAATCTGCCGGATCAAGATGTAAATAACAAGGATAAAAGAGCGAAATTATCATAAAATATAAATTTACTGGCATCAAATGCCGAAGTATATTAAAATAGTTGCTTAATCGGTAATTGAAAAAGATGCTTTTTGATATTTGAACTGTCGAGGAGGCGGGAATGAAATACTGTGTTTTGATTATGGACGGAGCTGCCGACTGGCCGGTAAAGGAGCATGGCGGCCAGACCTGTCTGGAAGCAGCAGCCACCCCTAACCTGGATAAACTGGCAAAAAAGAGCGTTGTGGGATTAACCAAAACAGTACCTGCCGGTATGGAGCCATCAAGCGCCGTTGCCTGTATGTCTCTGCTCGGCTACGATCCAAAGGTATATTACCGGGGAAGAGCAGCTATCGAAGCGATGAGTATGGGTATAGATATCGGTGAAGGAGAAGCAATCTTCCGCTGCAACCTGGTCAATATACAGGACGGTAAAATGAACAGCTATTGCTCAGGCCATATCTCCAACGAGGAAGCGGCAAAGCTGATTGAGGCTTTGAATGAAGCCCTGGGTAATGGAGATATCCGTTTTTATCCGGGTGTCGGTTACCGTCACCTCTTAAAGTTGAAGAATCATGAAGATGTTACCAAAGCCATATGTACTCCGGCTCACGACATTTCCGATAAACCGATTGCCGATTACCTGCCGCACGGAAAAGGTAGCAGTTTCCTGCGCCGGTTGATGCAGGATTCGGTTGCCGTACTCGAGAATCACAAGGTAAATACCGACAGGCGAGCCTGGAACGAACTCCCCGCCAATATGATCTGGCTTTTCTGGGGCAGCGGCAAGATACCTCAAACACCTCCGTTTCGAAAGATGTACGGGAAATCGGCTGCCATCACTTCCGCAGTCGACCTCTTGAAAGGTCTCGGCAAGATGATGGATATGGATATACTGGAAATACCCGGAGTGACCGACAACCTTGATAACGATTTTATAGCTCAGGTTAACGGGGGTTTGAAAGCCCTGGATACCCATGACCTGGTGGTAGTACATGTCGAAGCTCCCGATGAAGCCGGGCACGCCGGTTCTTTTGCCGATAAAGTCGAAGCCATACAGATAATAGACAGGGAAGTCGTCGGCCGCCTGATGTCGTATCAAAACGATGAATTAAGGGTACTGATAATGCCCGACCACTTGACGCCGGTCAGCATCAAGACGCATGTATCCGAGCCGGTGCCGTTTTTGTTGTGGGGGCAGGGTTTTGCCGCTAACGGCGCCCGCAGGTTTACCGAAGCCGAAGCCAAACGAACCGAACTTGTTATCGATGACGGTTATAATATAATGACCACGCTTGTGGAATAAGGTGTTTAAAATAAAATGCATGATAGAGAAGATGAATTAACCCTCAGCCGCGGCACCCTATACTGCGAGGTGCACGAACGTTATTACCGGGCGGATACCGGTTGCCTGCTTTGCGCCCCGATAAGAGATAGAACCGAGCCGGTCGATACGGTAAAAGAATCGACAATCGAGAACGCCACCGTAAAAACCGATAAATGCCATTACTGTGGAGAGCAATCACTCATCTGGAACCAGGGATTAAATATGTACGAGTGCTGCAATCCTTCATGCAAACGCAGGATATCGCGTTTTACCAAGATGGGACTCAGCGAGATTCTAAACGATACTCCGCGTCCTAAGGCAATTACAGCGGTAACTGAAGAGGATGCGCGTGTCGTAACCAGGAATTTCGCGGTCGTTACCAAAAGGCCGGGGCGTTTGATCGAAGAAGATGATTATGATAATGACAACGATATCGTTCTTCCTTATGACGCCAAAATCGCCGGATACACAAAAAGCGGGAAACAGGTTGTTGTAAGAAAACAACTGGCGACTCTAAAAAGCATTCTCATCTTCCTCTCGTTTATCTGCATCGGGCTGGCTGTGTGGTCGGTTTCCCTTTTAGTCGGGGCCGAAGTAAGCCCGGCTGCCGGAATCATCCTGTTAGCAGCGGTATGCGGCTTGCTGATCTGGAGCGTTTACGGGCTGATGGCATTCAAATCGATCGGAACGGGATTCGTTTTGCTTTTATTTTTTATAGTAATAGCCGGTTTTGTACTTTGCGGCGCAGCCGGTATAGAACCGTTTTCAAGTATTGGCAGCGATATGTTACAATTCTCTTGATATTTTGTAATCGGAATGATTCTGTTAGAAAATATGCAATCGTAGGGGATGGTATATGGCTATTATAGTTCAAAAGTATGGCGGCTCTTCGGTAGCCGACATCGAAAAAATCAA
>CAZGVH010000034.1:0-9021 GCA_964528955.1 uncultured Dehalococcoidales bacterium
TGTTGACCGCTATGCCGGAAACAAAGTCCATGTATTCTTTACCGTTGTCATCCCAGACTTTCGCTCCCTGACCTTTGACAAGCGTAACGGGGATTCGTTTGAAAGTGGGCATATAATATTCATGTTCGAGTTCTTGCCAGTTGCTCATTTCTTATCTCCTTAAGGATTGTAAATCGTCGTGCCGGTTCCGCCTTGCTGGATTTCTTTAACCAGCGCGTTTTTGCGGTTGCCGTCGATAATTACGCACCTTGTAAGCGGATTCCCGGTGGCTCTCAGGCAGGCCTTGATTTTAGGTATCATGCCGCCGTTGGCTACACCTGAATCCAGTAGCTCCTTTGCTTCAGAGGGATTTAAATTAGACAAATAGTTACCTGAACCGTCGCGTATGCCGTTCACATCCGTCATAAAAATGAGTTTTTCGGCTTTAATCGAAGCGGCAATCTCTCCGGCTATGGTATCTCCGTTAATATTCAATAGTAGAGGTGAATTCTCTTCGCGGTCGACAGAGTACAGGCTGACAGGCGAAACGACCGGTATAAAACCGGCTCCCAGAATAGCTATCAACGCTTCGTGGTTTACTTTAACCGCGCTGCCCACATACCCCAGTTCCTTATCGCGCATTTTCCCTTCGATCAAGGCGCCGTCGACACAGCTGATACCGACCGCTTTGCCGCCGCGCAGTATAATAGTGGCTACAATCTCCTTGTTCATCAGGCCGCCGATAACGGCGGTTACCATATCCAGTTCTTCCTTGCCTGTAATCCGTTCTCCGTGGCTGAACTGAGGCGTGATATTCTGTTTTTGCAGCCACTTGTTTACCATATTTGCCCCGCCGTGAATGAGCACGATAGGGTAGCCCTGTTTTTGCAGGTAGATAATATCCTCGATGGTAGTATCCCTGGTATCGAACAGGGAACCCCCGAGTTTGATGACGATTGTCTTGTTATCCAGCTTGTTTTTCAATTAGCGCTCCTTTCCTCAAGAGCTAACATAATATTTTAAGTGGTATAGTCGGCGTTGATGGAAACATATTCGGCAGTCAGGTCGCAGCCCCAGGCGGTAGCCGAAGCCTTACCCAGATTGAGGTTCAGGTCTATCACCACTACCTTTTCAGCCATAGCCTTAGAAACTGCATCGTTCCTGTTTTGTATTGCCGTTCCTTTTTCCAAAAGGCTTACACCGCAGATGGATAAATCGGTTTTCGCCTCTACCACTTCGGCGCCGCTCCTTCCGGCGGCGGCGATAACACGTCCCCAGTTAGGGTCGCAGCCGTGTATGGCCGTTTTTACAAGAGGGGAAGCGGCAATGGTCCTGGCGCAGATTTTCGCCGATGCGACGTCCAGAGCACCTGTAACATTGACCTCAATTAACTTGCTTGCTCCTTCGCCATCGGCAGCAACGGCTTTGGCAAGATAGATGCAGGCCTCGTTCAAAGCATTCTGAAAGGCCTCAGACAACACCGTTTTTCCATCGATTTTATCGTTATCTGCCAGCCCGTTTGCCATAACGATCATCGTATCGTTGGTGCTGGTATCGGTATCGACGGAAATCATGTTGAAAGAAACATCGGCGGCTTTTTGCAGCGCCCCGGTAAGAAAATTCTTATCGACAGCGGCATCCGTTGTAATAAAGCAGAGCATGGTGCCCATATCGGGGTGTATCATACCGGAACCCTTGGCGACACCGGCAATAGTGAACTGTCCGCCGTTAACGCAGATCGCTACTTCCTTGGAAACGGTATCGGTGGTCATAATAGCCCAGGCAAAGTCATGCCCGCCATTATATGAAAGTTCGATGTTTTCAATGCTCTGCGCGATGACATCCATAGGCAGGTTTCTTCCGATAACGCCGGTGCTGGCAACCAGCGCAGAAGAGGGTTTCACTCCCATCTTTTTAGCAGCCAGGTCGGTCATTTCGAGGGCGTCTTTCAATCCCTGCTCGCCGGAAACGGCATTGGCGCAGCCGCTGTTGGCGATGATGGCTCGAATATCGTTCGAAGGCAGCCGTTTCTGACAGACGATCACAGGCGCCGCCTTGATCTTGTTTCTCGTAAAGACGCCTGCCGCAGTGCAGGGCGTCTCGGAGTAAATCATGCCTAAATCCGGCTTGGGACCTTTTTTCTTGATACCGGCATTAACCGCGCCGGCTTTAAAACCTTTTACCGAGGTAACGGTTCCGTTTTCAATATAGTCGATTTTAGTTTTCATAGAATAAAACTATATCACAATCGTTGTTTATAGGCTAGCGGGATTTTTTCCAGTTGAAATAATAGCAAAATTTGGACACCGCTACGGTTTTGGTCATGACCTGTCTCGACTTATCGGGATTTAATCGGGGCTGCGTTTTTATTTATATATGCGAGGCGGGGTAATTAAGTGACATTGTAGGGATTGATTCGTCCCGATACATCGGGACTCGCAACGACGATTTTTTGTCATGCTGAGTTCGTGGCTGTCGAACGAAGCATCTTGTGGGGAGGGGTGGGAAAAGGCTGATGAATTACTTCCCGTATCGTACAAGTATCTGGTAGATAGCATCAGTTCCCGAATACAGGGCTTTAACCGGTATTCTCTCGTCTGCGGCATGTACCGACTTCATAAAGTCGAATCCTTCAGGCAGGTCGATAGGCAGGTAGCCGTAGGTCTGGATACCCAGTTTGGCAAGCTGCTTGGCATCGGTGGAAGCGCCGATTACAATTGGAATGGGGATGCAATCGGGTTCCTTCTGTGTAAGTATATCGGAAAGCATATCGAACAATTTCAGGTCAATACTGCTTTTTACCGCTTCATACATTGATATCTTTATATCGCAGTCTTTCCCGGCGATTTGTCTGAGTTCGTTTATCAGGTCATTATCGCTGAAACCGGGCAGGATCCTGCCGTCCAGATAGAGCGTAACCTCACCCGGAACAACGTTAATCCTTTCGCCGCCTTTGACGATGATGGCGTTGACGGTATTATGCAGCAGCGGGTCGAAGAAATTGCCGGTCTTATCCCTTATAACCTCAAGCATTTCATCGGTTTGCGCCGGGTCGAGCAGCCGGTTAAAGTAATCGCAGGATGGCGATGGCAGGTGTGAAGCGATAATCTTAATCATCTTTTCCGTGACGGGAGTGATATGCACCGGCAATCTGTGTTCGTTAAGTGCTACCAGTACTTTACCCATCTTAGACATGGCGCTGTTTCTGACAGGAACCGAGCCGTGCCCGCCGGGGCCGTGAAAGGTCATCTCGACAGAGCAGTTCTGCTTTTCGGCAACCTGCACCAGGTAAAACTTCTTGCCGTCGATGTACATAGTATAGCCGCCGAATTCACTGATGGCGTATTTAACATCCTTGAAGATTTCCGGGTGTTCCTCGACCATAAATTTGGCGCCGTAATTGCCGCCTGTTTCCTCATCCGACATGGCACAGAAAATGATATCTCCGGCAGGATGCAGGTTTTCCGCTTTGGCTCTTAAAAGGCAGGAAATCATCATAGCCAGCCCGCACTTCATATCCAGAGTGCCGCGTCCCCAGACGTATCCATCGGCAATCGTGCCTTCGAACGGCGGATAAGTCCATTTCTGGTTGGCGGTGGTTACCACGTCCGCATGCCCGTATAAAAGCAGCGGAGGGGCTTCTCCTTTTCCTTTCAGTCGTGTTATCAGGTTGGGGCGGGCGGGGTCTTTGGACAAGAAATTAGCTTCGAATCCGGCAGCGGTAAGAAGGCTGTCGATGTATCCCATTAGCGGAGCTTCGTTTCCGGGGGGATTGGTAGTATTGAAACGGATCAGGTTTTGCAGCAATTCTTCGGGGCGTTTATATATCGAGGGATCGATTGGGGTCATGACAACTCCTTTTTGATTTACTGAAAACCGTTTCGATTATTATACCACGACAGGGGATTGAGACAAGGAAATACCGTATAAGTCTTTCGCCGAACGATATTTTTTGTTATATTTTCGATGGATTTGAGATTATTCAGAACAAATTAAATCTGCATATTGACACTTTTGCACGCATAATTGACCGTAATGTATGCAATGATAATACGAATAGAAAAAAGATTTATTAATTGTGCTACGTTGAAAAATCTTTATTAATACACACATTTTGCAAACGTTTTAAGTATATCTGGATGATATAATTTAAATATAAAACATATGGGGGTAAAAATTTCATGAAAAAAGCATTCATTTATTGTCAATTGTATGTAAAATGTATAGGGCTTATTTTCGCGTTAGTTAGTGTCTTTATATTTATTTGGCAGTTTATTCCGTTATATATAGGTAAAGGTGTAATATTTGTAATTTTTATAGTAGGTGGAGTTATTTGGGCGCTTGATACTTTATGGAGTACATTCGAAGACGTAAAGACTATAAATAAAGAAATAAAAGATCTTTGATAACACATAACATGTTTATATGAGAGTTAAAATGGTATTTTAATCTATCGATTCGATGTGCCTGTACTGTTGCCAGCTTATGGGAATATGTCCTGCCGCCAGCAAGAGGCTGAAAATCAACATCGGGAGAGAATGCAGTATTATTGAGGATAGCATGAAGTAAATAACAGGGCTGATTGCCAGAGGTATTGGTATCTTCATAAACGGAAGAAACATCCATTTGAAATCGCCGCCGTTCCGAAAGTAGCGAATCCAGCAGGCATAGTATAGTAAAAGCATCAATCCCATCGCTGCGACGTCAACTATCTCAAGCATTCCCGATACGTCTATTTTATAGAACAAGGGGATTATAAAAACCCCGTATCTGCCGATATTCTCGATTATAGTCAGTATCAGAGGTTCTTTGGGCAGGTTGGACGGCTTGTTAACAGTCTTTTTCAGTGAAAAGAAAATGTTTGGGATTAATACCAGTATAGTTATTATCAGTGAAAACGGGTGTAGCAAAGTCTTATCTCCTGTGCTGAATATTATAGCACGACAAATATAAAAGTGGGGTCGGGCATTGGTCGCCCTGGAGCAAGTAAAAAGATTAAAGTAACCAATTGAGTAAAAAAACGTTATATCATATAAGAGGAAAAAGCCATTATTTTTATACGAAATTCATAATTTGTTATGAATTGGGTGGTATAATATATAAAAATCACATACGATAAGCATGGGGAATAATAAGATGGAAAGAAGATTTGCCGTCGTTTTAAGTGTATTGTTAATGGTTATGCTTATATTGTCCGGTTGTACTAAAACCGAGTATGTTACGGTTACCGATACGACAATTTTGCCTGCGGTAACAGTAACCGAAACAGCTTCTACGGTGAACGGGGATGTTTTGTTAGCTGACGAGGGCATTCTCACTGTCGATGGTACTGGTAGCTTTTATTATCAGCGTTTCGATGGTGAAATCGGGGAGGATATTCTTTTTCATGATGTTATATTCACAAGGAGCTACTATGTACAGGATGGAACGACTGTTACCGAAGTCGTAATGCCTTTGATGTATAACATAACGGTTGAATTTCAGGACGATACTACAGAAATCTTGAGTTTTGTCGGTTTGCCTGCCGAAGATGCGATTAATGTTAACTTAACGCAATATGATAGCCCGCAAGCCGGAGTCATGATGGTTACCGTCAACCGTACTGTTTACATATATATACTCGTTTCGACAACTTAATAGATTGGGGGGTATTAAAATGAAGCAAACATCAATCATCGCTTTAAGTGTCTTTTTGGGGGTTGTGTTAACTTTAACCGGCTGTGCCAAAACCGAATATGTCACGGTTACAGATACAATAGTGGTAACGGAAACGATAACCACTACCCCCGAACATAATTATTCATATAAACTGATTGATGCACTGGTTTTATATATAATCGATATTGTACAATCGAGCGGATTGCTTGATGAGGTTGCGGGGATAGGAAATAGCGGGGACCATGTTTCCTTATTGTTTGATAGACAAATTAATGATGAAGTCGTAGATTTAGCTCAGGAAGCAATAGATGCAATTGCCCCCGGTTTCCCTTTAGAAATTACAGTGGGGACTATAGTTACTAAAATAGTTTAGCCTTTCAGCTTGTATCTATATCGTATTATTTATCCCCCCTCTCGATTCGGGAGGGGGGATTACTTTTAACTCGATATCAGACAGTCCTTATCGCAAGTTTAATCTTAGTCTGTGAAGACGTATCCACCCTTCTTTAGATAGGAATAGAAGGTGAGAATGGTCGAAACCAGCGCCATGTACATCAGGATCGCCAGTAAAATATCCGGGCCGATGTTTAAAATAGCCAGGATCAGGGGTATCAGCCAGAACCAGTAATTCAATTTGGCAACTTTAGTAGGGGTGGGGAATTCAAAATCCCTCTTGCGTCGTTTGATAAGGTATATGACTATCCCTGCCATGGCTACAACACCGCCGAGAAGCGCCGGGACTGCGTAAAGATACGGATTCCACCATACCAAACCGGCGGTTCGGTCGAAACATCCGGCAACAATCGCCAGGATGAGCGTGGGCATGAACAGGAACTGGTCGGCTATCATATCGTATAGAGAACCGAACCGGCTTTCCTGGTTCAGTCGGCGGGCTAACTTCCCGTCAAGATAATCCGTTAAAGCAGCAAATATCAGTATAATCCCAGCCGTCAGGATTTGCGTTTTACTGCCGAGAGCTAGAAGTATGACTATGATGACTGTGAGAAAGATGCGGATTGAAGTGATGACATTGGGGACATTAAGTTTCACCGTTATGTTGGTTTCAGCTGCAATGCTCAATAAATTGACCCTTTCTATAAAAAAGTACGTGGAGGTATTTGTCATCGTAACATATATTTGAATCAAACGTCAAAAGAACGGCTGTTTAAATCACATATAATATATTATTATATGTATATTACCCCATCTCGGATGTTGAATTCCGACTTGCCGGAACGAACTCCAGTATGACATAATACTGCCATTGCGAGGAAGGAGTATAGCGACTGATGTGGCAATCTCTACCATTGGATATTTATAGTCTATAACTAATTTAAATTAGCAACCTTGAGATTGCTTCGTCGCCCCGACGGAAATATGGTCGGGGCTTCTCGCAAAGACATTTTGATTTCTACCCATCCATCGCCTGTCTGCATTCCTTAATGAACTTGCCAACCGAGGCGAAGTTGTCGTCTTTTTCCATTAATTTAATTATCTGGCTGCCGATAATTACCCCATCCGCTATCTTGGAAACCCCTTTTGCCTGTTCGGGGGTCGAGATGCCGAAGCCGACGCACAGCGGCATACCGGTAGCCTTCCTGACATCGGTGATAAAATTATCGATGTCGAGTTTCATGTTATCCCGCGCTCCGGTAACACCGGTCAGCGAGACCATGTAGATAAAACCGCGCGATTTTTGTGAAACAAGTTCAATGCGTTCTGCCGTGCTGGTGGGTGATAGCAGGTATATAAGGTCAAGCCCTGTTATTTTTGTAATATTCTCAAGTTCTCCGCCCTCGTCCGGCGTCAGGTCGGGGACAATCAGCCCGTCGATTCCGCTTGTGACGCTGTCATTGCAGAACTTCTCCAGTCCGTAATGATAAACAGGATTATAGTAGGTCATGAATATCAACGGAACATTTGTCTTTTTTCTCAACTCCTCAACAAGGTCAAGACACATTTTTGTGGTAACACCGTTTTGCAGGGCGCAGTGGCTGGCATGCTGAATGGTGGCGCCGTCCGCCATCGGGTCGGAAAAGGGAATGCCGAGTTCGATAATGTCGCAGCCGCTTTCAGCCAGCAGCGGCACAATTTTCAAGGTTGATTCGATGCTCGGATAGCCAACGGTTACGTATGCTATGAGAGCTTTGTGTCCTTTTTTATTAAATACATCGTCTATGCGGTTCATTTTATGCCTCCCAGTGCGTTAACCACGATATCTATATCCTTGTCGCCTCTGCCGGAGAGGTTGATAACTACTATCTTTCCTTTATCCAGTGTCTTTGCCAGTTCGGCAGCGTAGTAAACGGCGTGCGATGATTCCAGCGCCGGCATTATGCCTTCGGTACGGCATAAGAGTTGGAAACCTTCCAGCGTCTGTTTATCGTCTACAGCCACGTATTCGGCGCGCCCCGTATCGTGCAGGAAGCTGTGCTCCGGGCCGACCCCGGGGTAATCAAGCCCCGCCGATATGCTGTGCGTTTCCATGATCTGCCCGTTGTCATCCTGCAACAGGTAAGAGCGTGCACCGTGAAGCATCCCAACCTTTCCGGCACAAATGGTGGCGGCGTGTTTCCCGCTCTCGATGCCGCATCCGGCTGCCTCGCAGCCGACAAGTTTCACATCTTTGTCATTAAGGAAGGGATAGAACATGCCGATGGAGTTGCTGCCACCGCCGACACAGGCAACGATATAATCGGGCAGTCTTTTATATTCTTTCAGCATCTGCTCTCTGGTCTCTTTACCGATGACCGACTGGAAATCCCTGACCATTTGCGGGTAGGGTTTGGGGCCGACCACCGAACCGAAAAGGAAATAAGTATCGCGCGAATTGGTGACCCAGTCCCGAATAGCCTCGTTGATGGCGTCTTTCAGCGTGCGGCTGCCGGTACAGACCGGAACTACCTCTGCGCCCATCTGTTTCATGCGAAAGACATTCAACGCCTGCCTTTTAATATCTTCTTCTCCCATGTAGATAGCGCATTTGATTCCCAGCATGGCGCAGACTGCCGCAGTGGCAACTCCGTGCTGACCGGCTCCTGTTTCGGCGATAATGCGCTGTTTGCCCATCTTTTTAGCCAGTAATCCCTGACCGAGGGCGTTATTAACTTTATGTGCGCCCGTATGCAGCAGGTCTTCCCTTTTTAAAAGGATTTTCGCTCCGCCGCAGTGCTTTGTCAGGCTTTCGGCGAAATATAAAGGCGTCGGTCTGCCGGAATATACCCTTGAAAGACGTTCAAGCTCCGTCCAGAAAACAACATCTTTTTGTAATTTATTATAAGTATCCTCAAGTTCGTCCAGTACGGGTATCAGTGTTTCGGGGACGAAGCGTCCGCCGTATTCGCCGAAATAGCCGTTTTTATCAGGTTGCATGTTATTCCTCCT
>CAZGVH010000035.1:0-7329 GCA_964528955.1 uncultured Dehalococcoidales bacterium
ATGAACAGTATAACGGAGCCGGATATCCTGACAGATTATCCGGCGATTTAATTCCGCCGGAGGCGGAAATTATAGCACTGGCCGATTCTTTCGATGCGATGACAAGCGACAGACCGTATCGTAAGGCAATGACGCCGGATAAAGCTATCGAGGAAATAATGAAAGAAACCGGCGTTAAATTTTCAATAGATATAATAGAAACTCTCGAAAGAAAGAAATCACGGCTGATTAGTGAAATAAACAACCTAAAATACAGCACGGTCTTTTAATTAATGTATAAAGCAATTATACTATTATCGATATCAGGTAGGCTCTATGGCAAATAAGATTCTGGTTATCGAAGATGATCTAAACCTCCTTGCTACGCTCAGGTATAACCTGAGAAAAGAAGGCTATGAAGTCGTTACCGCTACCGACGGTGCAGAGGCACTGGAAACAGCGCGCCGCGAAAAGCCCGACCTTTTAATTCTGGATGTAATGCTGCCTAAACTGAGCGGTTTGGAAGTCTGCCGTATTCTGCGAAATGAAATGCCTGTTCCCATCCTGATGTTAACTGCCAAAGCCGACGAGACAGATAAGATCATCGGGCTGGGTATCGGCGCGGACGATTATATGACCAAGCCTTTCAGCGTCAGGGAACTCTTGGCGCGCATAGCGGCAATGCTGCGCCGCGTGAAAATGATGCAGCAGCCTGCTGTTGAAAAAGAGACTGTTTTAAAGCATCATGAAATAGAAATCGACCCGGCTTCTCATACGGTAAAAATCAGGGGAAAAGCAGTCGAATTGAACCCCAAGGAGTTCGACCTGCTGACGCTCTTTATAAAAAATAAAGGATTGGTTCTCTCGCGCGATCAAATCCTGGAAAAGGTCTGGGGATATGACTATGCCGGCGATACCCGTACTGTAGATGTGCATGTCCGCTGGTTACGCGAGAAAATAGAAGACGACCCGCAAAAACCGAAATTACTCTCAACCGTGCGCGGAAGCGGTTATAAAATGGAAGGACGTTAGTGTTTCGCAGTATCAAGTGGCGCATTATTTTCTGGTTCGTTTTATTGATTGTCGTCAGCATGACGGTATTCGGCGCCTTTCTTACCAATTCAGTAAAAAATACCCAGCTTGGCAATCTGGCCAAACAGCTTGAAAGTGAAGCGCTGATTATTGCTCAAGTCTGTTTACCGTATTTTCAAAATACGCCGGATATAAATTCAATTAATACGCTGGTTAATACGCTCGGAACCGGCATAGATGAACGAATAACCGTTATCGCTCCAGACGGGACAGTTCTTGGCGATTCGTACGAAAACCCGGCATCTATGGAAAACCATTCGACACGTCTTGAATTTAAAGAAGCCCTGGCATCGGGATACGGAGAAAGCGTACGCTACAGTACCACTCTCAACCAGAAAATGATGTATGTGGCAATTCTGATTACCGACGGACAGGATGTTTACGGTATAACCCGCACAGCGCTCCCGGTTGCCCAGGTAGATAAACTCATAAACAGCATTATAAACAACATAATCCTGGCTACGATATTGACTGCAGCACTGATAATCGCAGCTATACTGATAATTATTCCGGTTACCACGCGTCCCATAACAGAGATTACCAAAGCGGCGAGAAAAATTGCTAACGGAGATTTGGATTATAAAATTAATTACGGCGGCAATGATGAATCCGGACAGCTTGCCCGCGCATTTAACGAAATGCATCTTAAAATCAGGGATATGATCGAAAAAATATCCGCAGACAGGACTGAGCTATCGACCATCCTGGAAAATATGACCGACGGTATTATCATGACCGACCGGGAAGGCAGGATTACCCTGGTAAATACTGCCTGTTTAAAAATATTGAATGCAACCGGTAATGATATTACCGCAAAACCGCTGATAGAAGCTTTCCGCGACCACCAGTTAAACGAAATCTTAAGGAGATGTCTGCATACCGAAAAACAACAAACCACTCAATTCGAATCTATATCCTTTAAGAAGTATATACAGGCGGTTTCCGTTCCGATAAGCAGCGACGGATTGAGTGGGGCGCTAATTGTACTTCAGGATCTCACGGAACTCAGGAGCCTGCAAACTACCAGGAGGGAACTAATCGGTAATATTTCCCATGAATTCAGGACGCCGCTGGCAGGAATTAAAGCTATGACGCAAACGCTTCAGGGAGGAGCTATAGAAGAGCGCGATACGGCAGAGGATTTTCTTAACCGTATAGAAGCGGAAGTCGACCGGCTGACGCAGATGGTTTCTGAGCTAACCGAACTATCGCGCATCGAAAGCGGCAAAGTAGAATTAAAAGCCGAGATAGTGGATATCAATAAGCTCATCGAAGAGGTACTTGCGCAACTCCAGCCCCTGGCTGACAGGCAGACTCTGGCTCTTAAAAACGATTTTAAAACAGGGCAATTACTTGTAAAAGCTGACAGGGAACGTATTCGACAGGTCATCATAAACCTGGTGCATAACGCCATCAAGTTCAGCAAACCGGGTAAAACGATAACCGCCGTCACCAGAAAACAAGGTGTTTTTGCTGTTATCGAAATAATAGATGAAGGCATCGGCATTTCCCAGGACGACCTGGCACATATTTTCGAACGTTTCTACAAGGCTGATAAATCACGCAGCGGACAGGGCACAGGTATGGGGTTGGCTATTGCCAAGCACCTCGTCAAGGCTCATGGAGGGGACATTTCCGCAACCAGCGAAGAAGGAAAAGGAACCACCATCACCTTTTCTCTACCGCTGGTATAACCCGGGATTAATCACTCACTTATTTATCAGTCCGGGTTGCTTCCGCTCTTTGCCCATTCGATAGACCCAGTAAATGGAAGAGAAAAAACATAGCCGCTCGTGGTGAGTCCCGACCCGTCGGGATCGAGCCATTGCAGCGGCGAATATCGAATGGCATTTAGATGCTTCGCTACGCTCAGCATGACAACTTATGTAATGTCATTCTTCAGTCCCGACGAGTCGGGACTGAAGAATCCGGGGAGTGGGGAAAGGCAGAACAAAGGTATCAACGGCAACATGTGGATATCAGCCCTCATCCGTCAAACCGATTTATCGGTCTGCCACCTTCCCCAAGGGGAAGGCTGAATAATACTCCCACCTCAGATACTGAGTTCCGATAGCCGAAACAAAATTCCGATAAAGCGTGACTTTGTTAATATCCGCGCATCCCGAACATGATGAAGGACATGAACTCAGTATGACAAAGGCATATGTTTGCACTTTGGATATATTATGCTTAAAATAATGAACGATTATTTACATCAGACCGCTATAGAAGATAAATATTAGAATGAAAGAAAACAACAGGCATAATATCACTGCCCGTTTGAACGAAGCCGGCAGATACTTCGTTAACTCAATCGATAACGAACCTCATATTCAATTATTTTTTTATGCCATAATAATACAACTGCTGGGATTATCCGTCAGCGGATTCGGATATTATATCTCCCCCAATCCGTTCTGGTTGATCGGCTCATTTATATATGTCCTCTGGTTCGTAATCATGTTTGCAATTCTGCATCCGCAGACCGGTAATTATCTTAAAAGTAAAAAAATATCTTTAAAACGCGGGACAATTTCCATAATCGTTATAATGGTTGTCGTTATCATCGGTGAGCTTGTTTTACTGGCTCTGCCAGTTTCGACCTCGAACGACAGTGCAGAAAATAATGTCCTGGAAGCATCGATAGCTTCGCTTCAGGAAGCCTTCACTTTTACCGACAGTACAGTACTGACCATCCAGGCAGTTGAAAACCTGCTCGAGGGGAAAAATCCCTATGCCTATTCCAATATCGTGACTGCGCTTATTGAATACGGCAGTTCGTATAAACAGACTACGCCGCTGAAAGTCGGCAGGCTGGCGGATACATTCCCCTATCCAAGCGACGAACAACTGGCCGAGATATGGGAAAGCGCGCTGGCAGATACTTCTCGGATACCGGAGGAGCTGGATACCGTCATGTGTTATCCGGCCGGTTCCTTCTTGTTTTTAGCGCCGTTTTATGCCGTCGGAATAGATAACTCCACGCTGATATATGCCGTTATCGTCATCGCCGCAATTGCCTATACAGCAATGCAGATACCCAGGGGTAAAAGGTTGATATTTATAATAGCCGCTATTATCAGTATGGACATCTGGAATTGCGTCTTCAACAGCAGCATCTCCAATATGGCTTTCCCGTTCCTGTTGATAGCCTGGGTTACCCTGGATAAGAAAAATAACGTTTCGCCTATCGCCATGGGAATCGCCGCAGCCGCCAAGCAAACGGCCTGGTTTTTTATTCCTTTCTATCTTATCCTTGACTGGAAAACCAACGGGTTCAAAGCAGCTTTAAAATCGACTGCAATAATAGGATTGGTATTTTTTGCGGTCAACGGTTACTTTATCTTCCAGGACCCGCAGTTATGGTTCGATTCGGTAATTTACCCGATGACGGAACCGGCTTTCCCGGAGGGGGTGGGGATTATCACCTGGGTAACCAGCGGACTGGTTAATATGCAATCGCAGCTATTGTTCGCCATAATGGAAATCGCTGTATTTGCCGGGGCGGTCATCTGGTATATCCGCAACGCTAAAAAATACCCCGATGCCGGGCCGCTGCTGGCTGTGTTGCCGTTGTTCTTCGCCTGGCGCAGCCTATCGAGCTACTTCTTTTATATTACGATAATAGTGCTGGCGTGTGTGCTCCACCGCGCTAAACAAAAAGAAGAGCCTCATTTAAAAGCTCTTCAGACATGATTTGACAGCTATCGTCCGTTTACTATTTTGTTACTCTTCAAGTAGAAAAACGGCTTTCTCAGAATCGGGAAGCTGTTTCCTGATATAATAATCTAAACCGTCCAATCCGAATCTCAGCTTTAGAGCGCGGATACCGTAAGAGATACCGGTTTTAAAAACCGCTGTTTTACTGATGCCGCTTTTTCTGAATTGATAGACGAAGGGCACTTCGATAATTCGCAACCCGCTTCTCGACCCTTCATATAAAAGAGGAATGGAATAATCTCCATAGCCATGAAAGATGTAATCCATATTATATTTATTAAAAATGTCTTTTCTCATGGCATGAAACCCACCGGTAACATCTTTAACCGGAACATGCAATAAATTGCGCACAAACAGATTCAGCAGACGGCTTCCCCAGATACGCCGGAAGCTGGAATATATTTTTTTCTTTTCGACATATCTGGAAGCGACAACGATATCGCACTTGTATTTTATTAATTCACCAGCCAGTTCGGGGATTAAATCGGGGTCGTGGCTTAAATCGGCATCCATCGTTATAATAATATTCCCCGTCGCTTCTTCGATGCCTCTCCGTATCGCTGTCGCCAATCCCCTTTCATTTACACGCGTAATTAATCTCAATGCCGGAAAAAAGAATGACAATGCCCGGCAAATCTCCTTGGTATCGTCGGGACTGTTATCGTCTACAATCAGAACCTCGTAATCTTTAATGTTTGCATTTTTAAAAGAAGCTGCGATTCTTTCCACCAGAAGCGTCAGGTTGGAAGCCTCGCAGTAGGCAGGCACTACAACGGATAAACGTTTGCCATCGTATATATTCACTTCAAACCGCCCCACCTAATATAGATTCCAGTCGCCGGCATATATAGTTGACATCTTCCCTGTCGATACCGTATCCGGACGGCAGATTAATGCCTTTCGAGCCGAGCATTTCAGCAACCGGAAAGCATTTACTGCTTTTATACGGCGGCAATAAATTTAACGGGTAAAAAAACGGCCTTGTTTCGATGCCCGTATCGGCCAGGCGGGATATAATCTCATCCCTGTTTATTTCAACCCTGTCTGTCAGTACTATGGAATACATCCAGTATACGTTTTTCGCCCAGTTCATCTCGGGCGCCGTGATGATATAGCCTTCGTCGGATAAATCCTGCAAACCTTTTTTATACCAGCCGGCGATCTGCCTTTTTATATCGATCAACTGTTTCAATCTGTTGACCTGTGCTACTCCGATTGCCGCCTGAATATTCG
This sequence comes from uncultured Dehalococcoidales bacterium, assembly GCA_964528955.1. Lineage (GTDB taxonomy): Bacteria > Chloroflexota > Dehalococcoidia > Dehalococcoidales > UBA5627 > UBA5627. The sequence goes on from CAZGVH010000035.1 coordinate 6,025, forward strand.
TCATGCGGTAATTAAAGCCGATCACATCGTACCAATATCTCTTATCGGGATTTTGCCCGTGGTCACGCAGTATCCTCATTTTTTCAGCGATTTCCGCATCATCGGTAAGGCACATCCCGCCTTCCCCGGTAGTGATGATCTTGTTGCCGAAGAAGGAAAAACAGGCGATATCGCCGAATGAGCCAACCTTTTTACCCCTGTATTCGGCGCCGTGTGCTTCAGCCGCATCCTCGATTACGAATAGATTGTGCTTCCGTGCAATATCGTTGATGGCGTCCATGTCGCAGGGATGACCGTAAAGATGTACCGGAATGATCGCTTTCGTCGCTGGGGTGATATTGGCTTCAATTAATTCAGGGTCGATTCCCCAGTAAGCGGAATTGCAGTCCACCATTACCGGAACAGCCCCGGTATATGTTACCGTATTTGCCGTAGCAATAAATGTCAGATCGGGAACGATCACCTCATCCCCTTCGCCGATTCCTGAAGCGGTCAGGGCAAGATGCAGAGCAGTCGTTCCGTTGGAAACGGCGATGCCGTATTTTACCCCGCAGAATGCCGCAAATTTCTGTTCGAATTCGGTGATAAACTCGCCTTTAGAGCTGACCCAACCTGATTCGACAGCTTCCCTGACATTTTCCAGTTCCTCGGCGCCTAGAAACGGTTTTGCTACCGGAATCATATCAGACACCAACTGTCCTGGAAACTATATTATTTTCACTGGAATACATCGGGGCGTCCCAATAAAAGCGTTCACCGTTCAACCACCTCGTCCAGCGGTTCAGATCCTCTTCCACCATCAACCTGACCAGTTCGTTAAACTTTACATTCGGCTGCCATCCGAGCGCCCATTGCGCCTTCGAATAATCGCCTCTCAATGAATTGACGTCTACCGGCCTCTGGTATTTAGAAGCCGACCTGACGTGGTCTCTCCAATCCAGCCCCACGACTTCGAAAGCCAACTCCGCAAACTCGCTGACAGAGTGCGCTTCATTGGTGGCAATTACAAAATCATCGGGATGCTCCTGCTGAAGCATAAGCCACATCGATTCTACATATTCAGGAGCATATCCCCAATCCCTTTTGGCATCCAGATTCCCCAACTCTATATGTGTTTCCAAACCGAGCTTTATCTTGGCAGCGGCATTGGAGATTTTGCGGGTAACGAATTCCAGCCCGCGTATGGGTGATTCGTGGTTAAAGAGTATCCCGTTGGTAGCGAAAATTCCGTAACCCTCGCGGTATATCCTGGTCAACCAGTAAGCATATAGCTTGGCGGCGGCATAAGGGCTTGACGGTTGAAAT
>CAZGVH010000035.1:7339-8991 GCA_964528955.1 uncultured Dehalococcoidales bacterium
AAATTTGGTTATCTCGGTGTAAGCTTCATAAGTGCCGTTGCCGTAAAGCTCACTGGTCGAAGCCTGGTAATAACGCGTCTGGGGACTGAAAAGTCTGATGGCTTCCAGTATTCTGGTAACGCCGAGACCGGTTACTTCGCCGGTCGCTATAGGCTGCTGGAATGAAGCGGCAACAAAACTCTGCGCCGCCAAGTTATAAAATTCATCAGGCTCGGCTATACGCAGCGCTTCTATAATAGACCCGCTGTCGATAAGGTCGAGGGGAACCAGTTTAACTTTATCGAAAATATTCAAATAATGCAGACGCCAGAAATTGGGAGTCGATGTTCTACGGTAGGTACCGAACACCGAATACCCTTTCTGTAATAAAAAATCAGCCAGATATGCGCCGTCCTGACCGGTTATTCCGGTAATCAATGCTTTCTTCATGGTATTTCCTTAATAGTACAGAGATTATCGATAAAAGTTGTATCGCTAATCCCTCCTCTGTATGATAATATAGATTCTAATATAATGCGGTTAAATCACAGTTGAATACAGGTTTAAAACTGGTTAAAATAATTTTTACAGGATATATAGAAGGCAGTAATGATAAAGATACTGGTAATCGAGGACGAACCCGATATTGCAGATTTCATTAAGCGCGGATTGTCGCTAAAAGGATTCGAGGTTCTCGTAGCCAATACCGGAAACCAGGGATTGGAACTGGCTCATGACAGCAATCCGGAAATGGTAATACTCGACCTGATGCTGCCGGATTCAGACGGTATCGATATCTGCCGTGAACTCAGAAAAAGCGGAAACATGGGGATTATCATACTGACTGCACGCACCGTAGTCGGAGAGCGCGTCAGGGGTCTCGAAGCCGGTGCCGACGACTATCTGCCGAAACCCTTTGCCTTTGAAGAACTGCTGGCGCGTATCAATGCCGTTATGAGAAGACGTTCACCGGAAGCCGACGGAATCAAACAGATCGGCGACCTTGTAATCGACTCGGGCAAAAGACAGGTATTCAGGAACGGACGCGCTATTGAGCTGACGACCAGGGAATTCGACCTGTTAAAACTGCTGGCAGAACACATGGGGAGGCCTTTATCGCGTGAATTTATTATTCAGCGTGTCTGGGGCAACGAGTTCGAAGGAGAAACAGACCCGGTTAAAGTCTACATTAATTTCCTCCGCAAAAAACTGAATGCCGCCGGTGAGAAAGACCTGATCAATTCTATACGCGGATTCGGCTACAGCATCGAGGAGAAATAATAGATGAGCCTGCGTTCGAGGATATTCCTGTGGTATGCCCTGTCGATAACCACCCTCATGATAGTCATTACTTTTGTCGCGCAGCAGGTTATGATAACCAAATTACGCAACACCATCGATGAAAGACTGATCGAAATAACCGATATCATTACAGAAGAAATCACTTCGAATCCCATATCGGGCAAAGAGGAATACCAGGCGTTGATCAAACAACTGACGGAGCATGAACTCAGTTTTTTACCCGCTGTCATCAGGATCAGCGATATCGAACACAATATACTGGCGACATTCGGTGATATTACGGATTCGATGATTCCCATTATGGACCGCCAGTTGTTGCTTCCTTTACTGGATGATGGCCGCTTTACGATTATTGAAACCAAGGGATATGA
>CAZGVH010000036.1:0-8831 GCA_964528955.1 uncultured Dehalococcoidales bacterium
TCAGGAAGCACTCCCCGGAGGCCGCCCTCAACAGATAATTATACTGCAAACCCTGTATCTTATTCTATCTCCAGACAGTTAATTCTCATACTCGTGATGAACAAAATAGCATATCCATTATACTTGTGCTATTCGGATTGTCAGGAAGATACTACCTCATCCTTTTTTAAGATATTCCTGTTTATTATTAATAATACACCGCATATCAGCCACGCCGAAGAAGCTATATACTGCAAAGCAATCATAACCGCAGAACGGTAAAATACTCCATGCTCAAAATTATAAGCTTCCGGCAAAGAAAACATTATAAACAGGGCAAAGGCAGCCATTATCAATCCGGCAACATATGACCATTTTTTAGCGACTTCAAGAATGACAGCTATTATTCCAATAATACAAAGAGTGTTAATAATAAACGCTGTTAAAATAGTAAAAATGTCACTATGAAATTTTATTACATTGGTGATGCTTATAATAATCCCGCAAATAACACTAACAGTCAGCAGTCCATAAAAAAGATTTTTTACCTTTATACTGATGTGCCCGATATTGAATCTTTCTTTTTTCATCGGCTTATATCTTAAACGACTATTGCTTGAAAACAACCCAAGTTTATACCCGCCGCCCAAAAGCTGTCAATAAGTACCAGAATCACATCAAATTGATAAGCGCATACGCTTTATTGAATTTCTTAATTATTTTTAAAATATTTATTAATTTTATTAATTTATGTATTGTCTTTTTTAATTTTTATGGTATTATAATATTAATTAAATCAATTATCGACTTAATTATATTAATATAAAGGAGGGAGAAAACATGGCACAGGACTGGTTGGAACTGACAAGGCTGACCGGCAACAGCCCGCTTGTAATAGAGCAGGTGAGAATCACGGATAAAGATATCAAAATATCCGGAGAATTCGAATTACCGCCCCTGGCTAAATTATCCGCTGAAGACCAGGTATTCGTGATGGCCTTCGTGCGTTGCCACGGCTCTATCAAGGAAATGGAATCCGCTTTCGGAATCAGCTACCCTACCGTAAAAAACCGCCTGACAAAAATTGCCGCGCAATTCGAATTTGCGGTAAACGTTCCCGTTTCTCAGAAAGAAGAAGTATTAGCCAAACTGGAACGTGGAGAAATATCCGCCAGCGAGGCGATCGAGAGGTTGGAAAAATGAGCATACCACCCTTATTAATGAGGCTAAAATTGGTCGACCATAAAAACCGCGTTAACCTGTGGATCCCGTTGTTCCTGATATGGTTAATCGCCGGGCTTTTAGCCCTGGCATTATCACCATTGATACTGTTGCTGGTGCTGCTGCTCTGGCCTACCGGCTGGGGGAAATTCCTGTGGCTATTCGGCCCGCGCTTGTATGCCGTTTTATGCGCCCTCAGGCATCTTGAAGTAGATGTCAGCGGTAACAAGAAGGAACAGGTATTACTTTACTTTAGATAATAAAAAATAACTATAATGGAGGAATTATAAAATGAAAAACAGAAGAAAAATACTCGATATGCTGGCTGAAAATAAAATCACAGCCGAAGAAGCCGAAAGGTTGTTATCTTTGATGAGCGATGAAACTGAGGAAAAAGAAAGCAGGGACATAAAAGAAACAAACCCCTTGAAAAATTATAAATACCTGCGTGTAGTAGTAAAAACTATTCCCAACCCGGATTACCTGCCGAAAAACGGAGACCTGTTTACCTGTGATGATGACGATGATGACAATATCAACATCAGAGTCCCGATGTCTCTTATCAGAGCCGGAATGAAACTTACTTCCATTATTCCGCCTTCGGCATTCGACCAGGTAGATTCATCTCTCAAGGAAAAAGGCGTAAATTTCGACCTGCGCAATATCAAACCGGAAAATATCGAGGAATTGATCAACGCCCTCGGAGACCTGGAAGTAGACGTCGAAAGCAAAAACAAGAGAAAGAATACGAAAATTAAAGTTTATGTAGAGTAATAATATTATTTTAACAGTTTTATATTCGACAGGCTTGTTGAAAATGACGTGTTCAATATTGATATCGATAGTACATCAGAACAAGCTTTAAAGATGAACCTGTCGAATATTGAAAATATTTAATGTATACTGTTTAGCAATTATGTTGTTGACCTGATTACAGGTTAACATTATATAACAAGGAGCCACTTAAATTAAGACATTTTATATAATATTCAGCAGCCAGATGATATCGCTCCTGGGGAGCGCGCTCGTAGAATTTGCGCTGGCGTGGTATCTGACAATAGAAACCGGTTCGGCAACCATACTTGCCACAGCCGTCATGATAGCATTGCTGCCGCAGGTAATACTGGGGCCTTTTATCGGCCCCCTCATCGACCGCTGGAACCGAAAAAGAATCATGATCGGCGCCGATCTGGCGATTGCATTGGTTACTGTCGGGCTGGTCTTATTATTTTATTTTGACGCCATACAGGTATGGCACATATACGTGGCAATGATAGCCCGGGCAATCGGACAGGCTTTCCATTTTCCGGCGATGCAGGCTACTATTCCGTTGATCGTACCTGCAAAACACCTGGTACGCATATCGGGTCTAACACAGATGTTCCAGGGTATTATCAATATTGCCGCTCCGCCTGCCGGTGCATTGCTTATTGGAATTATACCGATGCAGGGAGTACTGTCTATCGATATTATCACTGCAGCTATAGCCATAACATGCATGGCATTAGTTACAATTCCGAAAACTATAAAAAGCGCAGGGGCTGTCGCCGGTAATGTTATCAAAGAAATGGTGGAGGGTTTCCGTTACATCTGGACATGGAAAGGTTTAAGAATATTAATTCTTTTAGCCGCTCTGCTTAACCTGTTCCTTATACCCCCTTTTACATTACTTCCGATACTGGTAACAACCCATCTGGAAGGCGATGTATTGAAACTTGGTTGGCTTGAAGCTGCTTTCGGCATCGGAGTTATTCTGGGCGGATTGGTTCTAGGTGCATGGGGGGGATTTAAAAAAGGCACACTAACAGTTATTATGGGAGTCGCAGTTTCAGGAGTTGCCGTAATTGTTCTCGGTTTTACCTCGGTAAAATTGTTACTAATGGCAGTCACAGCCTGTTTTGTTATCGGGATGGGGTTGACACTTGCCAATGCTCCTATATTGGCAATTATGCAAAAGACAATTGCCAATGATATGCAGGGAAGAGTGTTCTCATTACTGGGTGCCATAAGTGCTGCCGCTACCCCTCTGGGATTGATAATAGCCGGACCATTAGCAGACTCATTCGGCATTAGTATATTGTATTTTATAGCCGGCACAGCCACGCTTATATTATGCATTACGGGCGCTTCCATACCTTCCGTGATGAGCCTTGGATCGGACGCAGAAGATAAAAAAGACATTTTAAAAAGAAAAAAAACAGAAATTATTCAATAATTTATTAAAGGAGAGTATTTCAATGGCAGAAAATCAAGGCAAATATCCAGCGACTCTATCGGTAGATTATCCCGAAAAACCCTTAAACAGGTTGACCACCTTCTTCCGCCTGATTACGGTTATTCCGATCGGAATAATCCTGTCGCTTGTCAGCGGCAACATTTTTGATAAAACAGTCAACGAGGCGGCGTATGAAATAACGTATCAAGTCGGAGGAGCCGGAGGAATAGTATTCTTCGCTCTGGTACTTATGATACTATTCCGGCAAAAATATCCGAAGTGGTGGTTCGATTGGAATGTCGCCCTGACAAAATTCATGTACAGGGTATCGGCATACATGTCGCTCTTAAGGGATGAATATCCTTCAACTGATGAAGAACAGGCCGTTCATATCGATATTAAATACCCGGATGTTAAAAATGACCTCAACAGCGGAATGCCATTGATAAAATGGTTTCTGGCTATCCCGCACTATTTTGTATTAGCCTTCCTAGCAGTTGCCGCTGTTATCTGCGTGGTCGTTGCCTGGTTTGCTATCCTGTTTACAGGACGCTATCCCGAAGGGCTCTTTAACTTTGTTACCGGTGTCATGCGCTGGGGATTAAGAGTGGAAGCATACGCTTTCTTATTGATCACAGACCAATACCCGCCGTTCAGCCTGGATGCCGAATAAACAAATATCTTTAATGAGGAGACTGCGATTTGCAGTCTCCTCATTTTTTATCAGCCGGGAATCGGCTGCGAAGCTGTCCGCAGCCGGCACTTATATCCTGTCCGCGTGACTGGCGAATGGTCGCATTGATTCCCAGCTTTTCCAGTTCCTGCCTGAAAGACTGTACAACGTCAGCAGCAGGAGCGCGGTAAACGCTGTTTGCCGTACTGTTGGAAGGAATTAAATTGACATGGCAATTAAGACCCCTGAGGAGATGCGCCAGGGCAGCGGCGTGAACCGGTGAATCGTTGATGCCGCTAAAGAGAGCATATTCGAAACTAATCCGCCTCCCGGTTGCCTCGAAATAATCCCGGCAGGCGTTCATCAGTTCACTGACGGGATACTTTTTATTAACGGGAACCAGTTTACTGCGCAGATTATCATCCGCCGCATGCAGGGATATGGACAGCCCTACCTGGAGGTTTCCCTTGCTTAAACGCTGGATCTGTGGTATCAAACCTGATGTCGATACAGTCATGTTGCGGGCGCCAAGGGCAAACATATCGGCAGCATTCAGCCTTTCGATTGCCTGCAGCAGATTGTCATAGTTGGATAACGGTTCTCCCATCCCCATAAATACGATATTGGTTACTTTTTCTTCTCCGGTATCCTGTAAATAGCGGGCAAAATACAACACCTGGTCGATTATTTCACCCGGTGTCAGATTGCGTTTGAAGCCCTGCTGTCCTGTGGCACAGAAAGGACACCCTATCGGACAGCCTACCTGTGTCGATACGCAAACCGTATTGCGGCTTTTTCCTGCCTCAGGATTATAATTCATCAGCGCCGTCTCAATTGTTTCGCCGTCTGCCAGCTTAAAGAGTATTTTTACCGTGTCATTTCTGCTTTTTGCCGTTTCAAACGGTACGATACTATGCAGACAGTATTTTTCCTTGAGAACGGAACGTAATGACAGTGGCAGATCCGACATTTCTTCAAACGACCATGCCAGTTTTTTATAAACCTGCCGCTGCAGTTGCCCGGCACGGTAAGCAGGCGCTCCTATGACTGCCATTTCTTCCTGTAAATTTATTGAGTCCATATCGGTGATACATTTCATTAAGTTCATTGTTTAATTGTACCAGATGTACGATTGATTATTAAACATAATCGTTATGTAATATTATTTGACAACAATTCAGCTTACATAGTATAGTTTCACCCAATAATAAAATGAACCTGCCAAATATTGCAGGCGGGTTCCGGTTGTCTCGTTCCTCAAGAAAATAGAGCGGATGTGGGGAAGGAAAAAGGAAGGTTTAACTTGTTAGAAACTATCAGAAAAGCTTTTGCTGAATACGAAGAAAAAATGAAATCGCTGGCTGTCAGCCTGGAAGATGAAGCGCATCACCTTGAGCAGCTAGCGGCACACTGCAACCAGGTATCGGAAGAATGCATGACTGTAGGCGATAACATCGCCAGACTAGATTCCTAGAGTAAAATTTAATAGCGAACGAAAAACCGTGCTATATAACTATGGCACGGTTTTTTTATTTATTATTGTTTAAACCGACTTTCCAGATGATTATATGCAAGAAAACATTTTTATCCGGATTTAATCGCCATGGCAATTTTCATTCCCATCTCGCGGCACTTCTCCAATTCTTCGGCTTTAGGCTGCCATTTAGCTTTCACGCTCTCGACAAGTACGGGAATATTGCACTTATTGAGGTGTTCCTCTATAATTTGCGGGCTTTCACCGCTCCACCCGTATGTACCGAAAGCGGCTCCGATTTTGTTCTGGAATTTTAATCCCCTTAAGTCCTCCAGCACGGGTGCCAGGGTCGGCAATATCCCCTGATTGAATGTAGGCGAACCGACAATAACCGCCTTGGTTTTAAATATTTCGGTAACCATATCATTCCTATCGGCTAAACCGGCATGAAAAATCTTATATGGTATTCCTTCTTGTGCAATCCCCTCCCCGATAGCCTCCGCCATATTGCGCGTGCCATCCCACATGGTATCATAAATAATTACGGCACTCTGCTCGGGTTTCTGGGAAGCCCATTCCCGGTATTTTTCAACAATCTGCAGCGGCTCTTTGCGCCAGATAACACCGTGGCTGGGGGCAATCATGTCTACCGGCAAATTCAATGCCAGAACTTCATCTATCTTTCTTAAAACCAGTTTGCTAAAAGGGGTCAGGATATTGGCATAGTACTTCAATGCCTCCTCATATAGTTCCCCCTGATCTACCTGGTCGTTATAAAGAAATGAGGTAGCATAATGCTGCCCGAAGGCATCGTTGGGCATCAGGATATTTTTTCCGGTCAAATAGGTAAACATGCTGTCCGGCCAGTGCAGCATCGGGGCTTCTATAAAGACGAGGTCATGTTTACCGATATTGATTTTATCTCCGGTTTTTACCGTTTGGAAGTTCCAGGGCTGGTGATAGTGCCCTTCGATACTCTCCCTGCCTTTTTGCGATACGACCAATGTTGCATTCGGTGTATATCTCATTATGGCAGGTAAACCCCCGGAATGGTCTACCTCGGAGTGATTGGCAACCACGATATCTATTCTTGACGGGTCGATAATCTCACGTATATTCTCGACTAATTGTTCCTGAAACGGTGTCCATACGGTATCGACCAAAACGACCTTTTCATCGACGATTAGATAGGCATTATATGATGAACCGCGATGTGTCGAGAGTTCATGCCCGTGAAAATGCTTTAAAGACCAGTCGGTTACTCCCACCCAGTATGCGTTTTCAGCGAGTTGAACAACCATAAATGGAACCTCCTTTAATTAAAATAAAAGGCAGAAATCAGGAAATCTCTTCAAACATATCTTTCGATACACCGCAAACGGGGCAGACCCAATCATCAGGTATCTCTTCGAAAGGAGTACCTGCAGCAATGCCGCTGTCGGGGTCGCCTGTTTCCGGATTATATATCCATCCGCAAATCAAACACTTATATTTTTTCAATGAAAATACCCCCCTTCCTTATGCAATCGCTAAATCAGGAATAGACAACTTGAAATGAAAACTTAGCCATTTAATTTTACTGTGATTATTACGCAATAACAATATATCAAAATTAATTATTTAATAATGTAATTTTTAACATGTTTTTAACAAAGCTTTAAACCTCCTTTAAACATTGTTATTTACAATTATTATTGAATGATAAAGAAGGAGAAAAGAATGAAAAGATTTACATTAGCGCTGATCGCACATGACTCGAAGAAGGAAGACATAGTGGATCTGGCGTGCGGCTACAGGGAAACACTGGAGCAACTGCACCTTGTAGCTACCAGGAGCACAGGAGAAAAAATCCAGTCGAAGACGGGACTGCCGATAACCCTGATGCAGAGCGGACCTCTCGGCGGAGACCAGCAAATCGGCTCGATGGTAGCCAGCGGAGTAGTAAACGCAGTTATTTTCCTGCGTGACCCGCTATGCTCTCAGCCCCACGAACCCGATATCACGGCGCTTCTCAGGGTCTGTGACGTACACAATGTTCCTCTAGCTACCAACCTTGCCAGCGCAGAGGGAATCCTGCACCTGATAAACAAACATCCCGATGTCCTGGTAAAAAATAACATTAAAGCACAGATAAACAATGAACTTTCAAGAACCTGTTGCTAAAAAATAAATAAAAAAATTTTAAGGAGAGAATTAATTGAAAGAAACACTAAAAAATAAATTGTCGAGAAGAGAATTTCTGGCAGGAACCGGAGCCGTCCTGCTGACCGGCCTGTTAGCCGGATGTACTGCCGAAGAAGTTACAAAAACGGTAACCACGACAAAAACAGCCGCCGGGGAAGGATCGACAGTAACCTCGACCTTGACCGCCACGAAAACAATCACCGAATCAGGTGAGCTTTCAGGAACGATTACCACGGGCGGCTCAACTACAGTACAGCCTTTATCGGAAACCCTTTCGGGTGCCTTTATGCAGATTTTCCCTGAGGTAGAAGTAACGGTTACCGGCGGCGGTTCAAGCGTCGGTGTAACCTCTGCATCCAACGGCACACTGGATATCGGCGCCGCCTCACGTGAATTAAAGGCTTCCGAAGAAGGACTGGGTCTGGTAGTCAGCGTTCTGGCTTACGACGGCATCGCTGTTGTTGTTAACGCCGCACAGACCGTCACCGGTTTATCGACTGAACAGATAAAACAGATATTTGCCGGCGAAATAACCAACTGGAACGAAATCGGTGGGGCTAACGATGATATCGTAGTCGTATCCCGGGAAGAGGGTTCAGGAACCAGGGCAGCTTTCGAAGAACTGGTGATGGGAGAAACCCTTATCACCGATACTGCCATATTACAGTCATCCACAGGAGCTTTAAAAACAACAGTAGCCGGAAATAAGAAGGCTATCGGATATATCTCGATGGGATATCTGGATTCCAGCGTCAATGCTTTAGATATCGACGGAGTAGCAGGAACCGAGGAAAACGCCAAGAACGGCAGTTACCCTATCGTAAGGCCTTTACTCTATGTAACCAAGGGAGAACCCGCAGGAATCGTTAAAAAATATATCGATTTCTGCCGGGGAATAGCCGGACAGGCGATAGTTGCCGAAGATTATATATCAATCCTGTAGTAATGAACTGGAGAAACTTTAATCGTCTTTACCTAAAATTTAAAATAGCAGAAATTAGCAGCTCGCCAAAGCTGCTATTCTGCTGTCAGGATGATAAATAATGACACGCTATTTTACAGATAAACTGGCAAAATATGTCGTT
>CAZGVH010000037.1:0-8710 GCA_964528955.1 uncultured Dehalococcoidales bacterium
TTGCAGCTTTTTTCATCGATATCATATCAGTAAATGCCTCCAGCCTGGTAAGCATCCCGGCTTGTGAGGTTTGTTCATCGCAGTATATCGCCAGAACCGGCAGATCCTCTTTTGTAGAAGGCATGATGCACTGGGCGGTTCCCTCCGGCATGCAGGTGAACGGAGCCAGGTGCACCATTCCATCGTAATGTCCGGTACCGATGACCTTTTCACCGACTGTTTCCCAACCGTCGCCGCCGATATCGCGTTTGAGATAGGGCATAGCGGCTTTATGCACATCGCGCCACTGGTCGAATCCCAGCGGGTTGAAGAACAACCCCTTTTTAATCCAACGCGAAAGGTAAAGGCTGCGAGTTGTAGCTACACCCAGTTTGCCGAGTTCCAGCTCGACGTCCATATTGGCGTAGGGATCGAGTACCACGTAAATTTCACCGACGACCAGTATCTTCAGCGGTTTATAATCCGGGATTACCTCTATTTCATTGATTTTTTCGCCGTATTCTTTAATGGTTTCCTTCAGTGACCGGTAATCCGAGGCGTCGTCGATCGCCTGCAATCCTTCTCGGTAGATCGGGGTAGTCGTTCCCTTGACCTTTTCGATGGCGCGCATGTTATTGGCCATGATTTCAATATCGTCCAGCGCTGTCATCTTGGATATTCCGAAAGCAAAAGAGGAGATGATTTTAGTCCAGGGAGCATTATTCGATACGCTCCTCAGCAGATTCAAAAAGCCTCTCAATTTATGTTCGGAGAGGCCGGTAAGCATCATAGTGACGTCATAACCCATGTCGCGCAGGATCTGTTCCTGTACTTTAAAATAATAGCCCATACGGCAGGTGCCGTGTCCGGTTACATTCAAGATATGGTCTGCGCCCAGTTCCATCGCTTCTATCATATTGCCGAGGTTTAGTTTGAACGGAATGCATACTCCTTCGGGAGAGTACTTGGTCGCCAGCGACAACGTCCTTTTATTGCATTTCGGCGGCACTACATAATCCACACCCAGCGGGTCGAGCATGGCTTTAACGGCTATGTAAGCATTACCTATATGAGGAAAGGTTATACGCATAGTTCGTTCCTTCTCTTTGCCCGGTGTATCATATCCAGAAACGCTTCTATTCTGGTAATAACGCCGGCTTCTGCGGTATGTTCCTCCACGGTCAGGCTCATATAGGGGATGCCGGCGGAATGCGCCTGCCTCTGTACCAGGCTCATCATCAACGAATCAGGGCCGCAGGCAAAAGCCATGATTCCTATGATCCCGTCGACCTTGATACGGGTATAGAAATCGCCGGCGCCGACCACATCCTCCTCGGATTCCCAGTAATTCTTGGCGAGTCCGGCAAATTGCGTATGCCCGTTACCGTTGGAATCGGGATTTTCAGTAGCCATTTCCGGGGTTAAAACGGTCACTCCGGCGGCGCGCAGTCTTTTAATCAGGTTATGGCTGACCTGTTCATCGTGCAGTACATAGGGGTGCCCGGCAATGCCGATGGTCAAACCATTGTTTTTAGCCTTCTTTATCTCTGCCGTATTATTATGCAACAAATCTATAGCTTCTACTCTCGTAAGGCATTGTTGAACTGTAATATCATGATAGCGCTGATGTGTTTTCCAGGCGAGTTCGGCAGCTTCTTTAATCTTGAACGGGTTGGCAGTAAAATTCCTGCCCAGGGAATAGATCTGCCGGTATAAGTAGTGCGTGCCCCGGCTGTAGTCGAATTCTATCTCCAATATCGGCGGAACTCCCGGCACCACCGCTTTAGACAGGTCGGGTAGGGCCAGGAATCTCGAACAATTGTATACTTTTTCAGCAGTGCTGCGCACTACCGGAATTAGAATTTTATCGCATTTATCGCTTAAAGCGAGGACATGCCCGATGAATACCTTTACCGGCAGGCAGGTATCTGAAACGACCAGCGAAGCACCCTGTGAAATCAGCTTCTGGTTGGTGTTTTCAGATACTAAAATTTCAGCGCCGAGCTTTTCCAGAAAAGCTCTCCACATCGGAAAATATTTATAGTAGAGCAATGCCCTGGGAATCCCTACTTTACAGGCCATGTTCGTTTCCCCTGAATAGCGTATAAATTAATATATTTAAAGCTCTAGCCATTAGTATTGTTATTTTGGATGCCGTTTAAAATACTATCTATAGATTCCTCTATAAACTGGCTATCGCTGAGATTACTCGATTTAAAGATATCCCTTGTAAAACTGAACATAAATATAATAGAAAAAAGGCAGCGGGCGGTAACTTCGGTATTGTGTTGTTTCAGTTCACCGGCAGCTATCCTCGATGACAGATACTGTTGCAATATCAGGGAGCCGTCGCTGGATAGGCTGTCCCAGACCTTTTTTACCTCGGCGTTGGAATGAGCCTCCTGGAGCAGTATCCGGATTGAGTTATTCTCCTGTTTCAGCAGTGTCGAGAATCTTACGGCAATTTTTTTTAAGACTTCACGGCAGGGTTTTTCGCTGCCCTTTAAGGTTTCTCTCAGTTGAGGTAAAAAGCTATGCTTCTCAATTGCCGCTTCCAGTAATTTTTCTTTGCTGGGGAAATAGTGGTACATCAGTCCGCTGGATATACCGGCGCTGGCGGCGATATCTTTTACAGTAGTCCCGGCAAATCCGCCGTCGGCAAACATAGACAGGGCGGTATCCATCAAAAGGAGCTTCCGCTTTTCCATTTGAGTTTTTCTGGAGTTATGTCTGTCTAATACTGTTTTCATTGAACGCCGATTCAACGAAATAATAACATTATGACTGGCTACTGTCAAGGCTGACGAGCCTTTATTTGAAATCAAAAACACTCTTTGAAAGGTGCTTTTTAACGATAGAAAAGATATTGAAATGCGACTGATAAAATAACGCTATTCGAATTCTTTGGGCACGGCGCAAATCATAACGAAGTCATCGTTACCGGAAGCATTTTTATACTGGTGTTTTTCTCCCGGCAGAACCATGGCAAAATCCCCTGTTTTAACGGGATGCTCCCCGTTCTGGGTAACCAGTAATCCCTTCCCCTTGATTACATAATTCATATGCTCATAGGGATGCTCATGGAAAGGAGTATTGCCTCCCGGTTTTATAGTAAAGACGCGAAAAGAGAATTGCGGAGCGCCGTCTTTTTTCGACAGCGGAATCTGCTTGTAGATATCTTTCGCTCCTTCCATTTTGGGGATAGTCTTTTCAACCTTGCTTAAATCGGTGATGTACATCTGATTCTCCTTTCAAACAAGAGATAGTTAGCATTTAATCCAAAGCATGGACAAAAACGGTATCTTGATCTAGTTGTTCTTATCGATTGTTATAGTGTACAGGGCTTCGAATTTGCAGTCACGGAATGTCAGTGTGCACTGGTTTGCGTCTACAGCAACATCGAGGAAGGCGTATTGACCGCCGGCATACCAGACACTGGCAGGGGAAGTATAGGTACGTTCCGGGTCTGGCAACCCTCCGAAGGCGCCGCAAACGGCATATTTTACTTCGCTTTCTTCCAGCATTTCCGTATTATGCATATGTCCCGAACATACCAGGTCTACTTTGTATTCATCGAATAGCGGTGTTATGCTTTTTATGGTTTCCTGATTGTCATACCAATTCCAGCCATAAGAGTATATACCGGAAGCATAATAAAATCCGTGGCTTAGTACGATTGTCCAGTCGTCCCGGGGGATATCTTTCAATTGTTCTTCCAGCCAGTCGGCCTGGGCTTCGGTATAGGTTTCGGCGCTCCATTCTACATCAAGTACCAGGAAATGAACGTTGCCGATATCGATTCTGCTCCAGAGGCGCGATTCCGTATTCGAATCCAGTCCCTGCGGAACGCAGTAATTCAGGTAGTTATTCAAGCCGGAAAAGATAGTATCGTGGTTGCCGGCGGCATAGCGCACGGGAATATTTGCAGTCGCTATATTGATAGCATTGAAAGCTTCTTCCCACTGGCTGTCCAGAAAACCGTATTCGACGAGGTCGCCGATAAAGAAAAACATGTCGAATCCATTATCCGGGGAAGCAATCTCTGAAAGCATGCTTGCGGTAAAATCGTTGCGTGAATTATCCGAACCGAAATGAGCATCTGACGCCACCGCAAAATGTAACTGTTCGTCGAAAGGGGGCGTAGAAAAATCAACGATCTGCTGGTTGTTAACCTGATAACGATAATGTGTATCCGGTTTCAGATCGTTCATGATAAAAAGGTGCTGTTTGCTTCCTTCTTCTTCGGTAAGCACGTTATCGTCGTCTTTTTCCCCCCATTTGAGTGTATTGCCTGATGTGACTTCTGCAGTAGTAAAATAAACAGCCATATCCGGTATGCCGTAATCACCTATATCGGCGGTTAACAGCAATTGCGGCGGCGTATCCAGGAAATCGGCGGAGAATATGCCGCCCAGATATGAATATGCTGCTGGAGGAATGATAATTGCAGGCAAGGCCAGTATAATGAGGAATACGGAGAACCAGAGCTTTCCGGTGGATTTTTTATTTGTTTTTATCCATAGATAAGCCAATCCTAGAATTAAGAGTACAAATCCGAATATTCCGAATGCGACAAAAACCATTTTAAAGAAACCGTTGACGCGGAAAAGCCCGATAGTTCCATGCTGGCTGAAGGCCCATATAAAGAAAGCGAAAATAAAGACAGCCCCAGTCAGGGCAATTATTTCAGGTATGTGTTTCTTAATATAAGTCATAATTTTATCTATCCGGCGTGATTATATACAAGTAATAGTAAAGGCTGCATCAGGTTTGTGTCAAGAATGAACTTTTCGGTTCTGCTCAACCATGATTGCTATAAGTATTAATTCACTGCCGCCATGGATTCGACAAGTTTCCTTCGGCTTACGTAGGACAGGCACCACGAGCGGCTTTCTACTATTTGTCATGCTGAGTTCGTGGTGGTCGAACGAAGCATCTGGGGTGGGGGGATAAAAGAGAAAGCCCATCTCCCAAGATTCTCCGGTCGTTAACACTCCCTCCAGAATGACAGTGCATAATCGTCGTTGCGAGTCCCGACAAGTTGGGACGAAGCAATCCCTACAATACAATATAAATACCCCGCTCCGCATATAATATGAAATACTTTGTATTTTTTTAAGCGCAGCTATTACAAAAATCGTACGGTAGAGATTGCCGCGTCATTCGTCCCGATTATACCGGGACTCATTCCTCGCAACGACGGGGTGGGGCCAATAAAGCATTTTCGCCTGTTGCCGTAGATACCTTTGTGCTGATTCTCCCCACCCCCCGGATTCTTCAGTCACCCCTTGTGACTTCCAGAATGACAGTGTAGGAGAACTTGAATATAATTTTAATGATACACTCCTGTTGTTAACAGGCTCATAATCTGTTAAAGTAGCTTTAATGATAATCAAGAACAGTACAGAAATCGGTTTTACGCCATTACGGCGGCATGCCATAGAAATCCTTGATTCGGGAGTGGAAGCGGTCCTGCCGTCCCATATAATACCGTCGGCGGTTTCATATTACCCGGGTCACGGCATGTTGGCGGTCAACGGACGTTTTTATTATCCGGGCAGGCGTATTTTTGTTATCGGCGGCGGAAAAGCTGGTGGAAGAATGGCTGAGGCCATTGAGAAGATTTTACCCGAATCGATTCTTATCGACGGTCTTATTATCGATAAAAGCTCTGATTTCAATACCAAAAGGATTAAAGTGGTCTCTGCCGGGCATCCCATCCCCGACAGCCGGGGAGAGCAGGCAGTTAAAGAGATGCTCTCCTTGAAAGACAGGTACAAAATCGATGAATACGATACGGTTATCTGCCTGTTTTCGGGCGGCGGTTCGGCGCTGATGACTTATCCGGCGGAAGGTATTACTCTTGACGATATACGATCCGTTACTAAAAAACTGCTTGCGAGCGGAGCCGAAATCGGGGAAATAAATACCATTCGCAAGCATCTGTCAAGTATAAAGGGAGGCCGGTTGGGGCAGTATTTTGCCCCTGCCAGGGTGATAACATTTATAATCTCTGATGTTATCGGCAACGACCTTTCAACGATTGCATCCGGCCCGACATACCCTGATGCAACAACATATGAGGATGCGATTTCTATTCTCGATAAATATAATCTGACCGGGAAATTGCCGTTAAATATTATTGAATTACTTCGTAACGGCGCGGAAGGTAAGCTCCCGGAAACCCCGAAACACCTCGACAACTGCGAGAATTACATCATCGCCGACAGTAAACCGGCTCTCGAGGCAATGAAACGGAAGGCTCTGCAACTGGGTTATAAACCTTTCATTATTACATCACAGCAAAAAGGGGAAACAACGGCAGTTGCCGAAAACAGGGCTTTTGAAATATTAAGCGGAAAATACGATGAATATAATGCCCTGATTATCGGCGGGGAAACGACTCCAGTACTTCCTCAAAACAGCGGTATCGGCGGGCGCAATCAACAATATACAGCGGTATCGATGTCGATTCTAAAAAACCTGCCCGGTGAATGGCTGGTTGCTGGCATGGGGACGGACGGTTCGGATTATATGCCGGATATTGCTGGGGCAATAGTCGATAATGATACTGCGCGTACCGTTCAAGAATGCTCATTGGATATCGAATCCTATATCTGCCGCTATGACAGTAATACACTTTTAAAAAGCGTTGGTAATAGTCTTATAGTCACCGGCGATACCGGAACCAATGTCGGCGACATTATTTTGTACCTGTTTAAAAAATAGGGTAAAAGGTCTATTTTACAATTTAAGGAAAGATAGTGCTTTAACTGTAGTGAGTATTTTATAAATAACCGGACATCATAAATAATGTTATTATACCTCTAGTCCCTCTTTATCTAGCCGTATCTGGTAAACGTTATATTGATGTTATCGATATAGTATGTTCTGGCTGTTTCCGGCAAGCCGTAGACCCCGATATTTGCGTATATTTCGCCGCTAGCGAATGTTGTGGCTATAAAATCGTAGCTTTTATGAAGCCAGACAAAACCGTCCTCGGCGCTGGCTCTGTTACCCGTATCTTCCTGGTATGATGCTTTTATTTGCGATGTTGCCGGTAAGACACTGGTTATAATAGTCCAAAGGCTATCGTCGGACCAATCGGCGCTGGCGAAATCGTATTCGATATGAATATTGTATCTGCAATGCGGCTTGAGATTGAAATAGCGTTCTATCCAGACAGCGCTTTCTTCCGTAATATTGTTAAGGTATAACATTACGGAATAGTCGGCATCGCTGGATATATCATCGGAGACATCGACAACCCAGTCAATAAAGGGTGCATCCAGGTAGATACCGCTGCTGTCCCAGCCTTCAAGCGTGTTTTCAAAGGAATAAGTATATGTTTCAGACAGCGGATATTTATCGCAGCTACAGTTCATTAATATCAATATTGAGCAGGCAATAACAGATACAGCCATCTTGATTGTCGCTTTGGAGACTGTTTTGAATCTTATAATTTTTGTGATATTCATCAGGAAAATTTATTTCATATAATACAGTTATGTGTAAAAACTTACAATTATAAAATTATTCATTATTTTTTTATTCGTTAAGCATACCGTCCGATTGTTTTATAATAACATCCGTTAGTTAAATATCGGTTTAACACGAGTTGAAAGACGGTTAAATATTATTAATGCGGATTTCATTTAATCTGCATTATATGTATCATTATACAGCGGTAATTTAATAGTGATTGTCGTACCGCTGCCTTCAACGCTTTCTATTTTTAGACTGCCGTTGTGTGCATCTACAATATGCTTCACGATAGCAAGTCCGAGTCCGGCGCCTTCGTACCTGTTGCCGGATTTTATTTTATAAAAAGGTTCGGTTACATGCGAAATATATTTTTCAGGTATACCCGAGCCGGTATCCCGTACAGTAATTTTTGCAGAATTTATATCGCTTGCAATCTCTATTTTTACGCTGCCGTTGGCAGGGGTATATTTGAAAGCGTTATCTACGATATTTATTAGCATCGGTTTCAATAAATCGTAATCACCGGGAACATAAATAGATGCCGGTGCCGAGATGCTGAAATCCAAACCTTTCGATAATATATGCATATCCCTTCCGACATCCTCCAGCAGCTCTTTCAGGTCTACTTTTTTAAGGGTTATTCCCGGTATCGCTTCCAGTTGCGCATTGAGCAATAGATTGTTTGTCATGCGAACCAGTCTGTGGATTTCCTTCGACATTCTTTCTATACTATCGTTGGTTTGCTCATCTAAATCCTGTTGCATTTGCAGTACTTCTATTTGTCCCTGCAATACGGTAAGCGGCGTTTTCAGGTCGTGTGAGACTCCGGCCATAAAAATCTCCCTTGCCTTAAAGGCTTTATCCAATCTCTGGAGTGTATCGTTTATATTATCTGCCAGTTGCTGTAATTCGGGAGGGCGTCGTTCTTTTTTGATACCGATATTCAGGTTCCTGGTTCCGATATTTTTAACCTGGTTAATTATCGTGTATAAAGGCTTTAATCCCTGGCGCAGGATAAATAATCCGAATATAAGCGCAAACAGGATACCGCATAACGCTACGATTGATGTATACTCCCACAATTCACCTTGGGCGGCTGCAATCGATGCCAGGCTGTATCCCGTTTGTATAATAATCATGAACTCCTGCGTATCCGGATTATATACGCTGATAGTAAATAGACGCATGGAGTCATATCCCTTGGTTTCAATAATCGTAAAGCGGCCATCATCCAGTAAAGGAAGCA
>CAZGVH010000038.1:0-8602 GCA_964528955.1 uncultured Dehalococcoidales bacterium
AACCTGTTCGCCAAAGAGGCGAAGAGGAAAGCCGGGCAGTAGTTAAAAATGTCATTGCGGGCATAATAGTAACAAAAAGCCGTTCGTGGTGAGCTTGTCGAACCATAACGGCGATGAATATGAATGGCATTAAAATCCCTCTTAATCTCCCTTTTTCAAAGTGAGAGAATCGCAGAGTGCTATTCCTTACCTTTATTTGCAGAGGCAGTGCAGGGGGCTTATCGGGAACCCATAGCAATAGGGTATAATAAGCAGACCTGATACAGGAAATCGAAGGGTATTATGACTAAAATTGATACTTATCCCGATATTGCTATTCCTCCTGGGGAATACCTGGCGGAGGAGATAGGAGCCAGAGGGTTATCACAGAAAGAATTGGCGAAACAAATGGGGCGACCGTTGAATGCTATTAATGAGATTATTAACGGGAAAAAAGCTATTACTTCCGAAACATCTCTTCAACTTGAAGAAGTAATGCCTGAAATACCGGCGAAATTCTGGATGAATCTCGAATCTGACTATCAGCTTACTAAAGCATATATCAACAAAAAATTAAAATCTTCACAATAATTTTATAATCGTTCTGTTTTATCAGCCACAGGGGAGAATCGAATGAAAATATCTGTTATCCTGGCGCATCCGGATACGAAGAGTTTTAATTATGCTATCGCACAGAAAGCGGTAGAAACTTTACATAAAAACGGACACAAGGTATATTTTCACGACCTGTATAGGGAAGAATTTCCGCCGATTATCCCGGCTTCCGAGATTCCGCGGGGGGCTTCGCTTCCGCAAATTATAAAAACCCACTGCGATGAAATTTCGGAAGCGGATGGCATAATTGTCATTCATCCGAACTGGTGGGGGCAGCCGCCCGCCATTTTAAAGGGATGGATTGATAGGGTATTGCGTCCGGGAGTGGCTTACAGGTTCGAAGAGGGCAACAGCGGCGACGGGGAATTGATAGGTATGCTGAAGGCGGATACAGTGTTGATATTCAATACGTCGAATACCCCGGCCGAGAGAGAAACCGGTTTGTACGGAGATCCGCTCGAAATTCTATGGAAGAATAATATGCTGATATCCTGCGGCGTGCAAAACTACTATCGCAAAAATTTCAAGATTATCATCACCAGTACCCTTGAACAACGGAAGATGTGGCTCGAAGAAGTCGGGGAGATCGTCGATAAATATTTTGGTAAAGCGTCGAAGTAATTATCGATTATCTCAGGTAACAGCGGCGCTCAGCGCTATTTATATATAATTTGGTAGACTAGCTTTGACTGTAGTAATCCTCTGCTGTTAAAATTATATATCCCTGTTTTTCCTTTAATATTTTCATCTTTACGGAGTTGCCTGAATGTTTTCTTATCTGAAAAACAAATCGCTGGAAGTCCTCAAGGCAATGCTTCCGCTTGTAATAGTTATCATCATAATGCAGTTTACGCTGGTGAAAATGCCGCTGGCGCAATTCTGGCAATTTCTTGCCGGTGTCGTTATGGCTATATCCGGTATGATTCTTTTCCTGGTAGGTCTTGAAATCGGTATCCTGCCGATGGGGGAAGCAATAGGTGCCGAACTTCCCAAGAGACGGTCTTTTCCCCTGTTGATAATTGTGGCATTCCTGCTGGGTTTTGTAGCAACAATCGCCGAACCGGATGTTATTGTACTGACCGGGCAGATAGCTAGCGTTACGGACGGGGGAATCGGCGCAACTTTTTTGACCGCCGTAATCGGAATAGGGATTGCTTTTTTTGTGACTATGGCAATGCTGCGCATAGTATTCGGTTTCCGTATGGCTTATCTGCTGGTAGCCAGTTATCTTATCATCATCGTACTCTCTTTCTTTACGCCGCCTGAATTTATACCGGTTGCTTTCGATGCCGGCGGGGTTACTACCGGCCCTATGACCGTGCCTATAATACTGGCGCTGGGGCTGGGTTTCAGTTCCTCCCTTGCCGGAAGGTCGGCTATATCTGACGGCTTCGGTTTAATAGGTCTGGCGTCTGTCGGGCCGATAATGGCAATAATGATTATGGGGATAATACTATATTGAACTGGACGGAAATTTTCAGCGGATTCGGAGACACTTTTATTGGCGTAATAAAAGCGTTGTTGCCGATACTTGTGCTTTTTTTAGTATTCCAGTTGTTTTTCTTAAAACTGCCCAGGAAATATATCTATAACCTGATGGCAGGGACGGCTATTGCCGGTTTGGGTTTGCTGCTCTTCCTGCAGGGAGTGCACATCGGTTTCCTGCCTGCCGGAGAAGCTATCGGAGGGTTTTTAGGAAACATTAAATCATTCTGGCTTTTAATACCGTTCGGATTCTTCATCGGATTGCTTACCACATGGACGGAACCGGCAGTTCGCGTCCTCTGCGGACAGGTGGAAAAGGCCTCTGCATCCACCATACGAAAATCCACCGTTCTTTATGCTATCTGCGTCGGCGTGGCAGCTTTTGTAGCTCTGGGGATGGCGAAAATCGTATATGGAATTCCCTTATTGTATATTGTTATACCGGGTTATATAATTGCGCTGCTGATGATGTGGTTTTCCGACAAGTCTTTTTTATCCATCGCCTTCGATGCCGGCGGTGTGGCAACCGGACCGATGGCGGTAACCTTTTTACTGGCGATAGCTGTAGGCATTTCTTCATCGATGGAAGGGCGTGACCCGGTTCTTCATGGTTTCGGTTTGATTGCATTGATTGCGCTGGCGCCGATTCTTTCGGTGATGGCGTTGGGCTTCCTTGTGAAAATAAGAAAGCGTAAAAGGAGTGATAAATAAATGGAAACTGGTATATATCTTATCGTTACGGTTGTCAACAAGGGATGGGGAGAGAAAGTACTGGAGACCTCGATGAAAGCCGGGGCAACCGGTGGAACCATCGTCCTGGGTAGGGGAATGGGCATTCATGAACAGAGAACTCTGCTGGGAATCAGTCTCGAACCGGAAAAGGAAATCGTCTTGTCGGCGGTGCGTTCCGATGAAAGAGAGGCGATTCTAAAACAAATTGTCGCAGCTACCGATCTTGAAAAACCGGGCGCCGGTATCGCCTTTACGCTTCCCATAGATAAAATTTTCGGTATTTCTCATCATTTTCCTAAAGAGCCAGATGTTGAATTTAAAGATGAAGATACTGCGAAAGCGACCGAAACAGAAAATCCCGGTTAAATATCGTTGCTTTTAAAATAATAGCTTTATCAACTATTCTTTAAAGCACATTATAAAAATCGGTTTCTTGTGAGACATATCATCGCTATGAGATGATAATTGGACTGTTTTACCATTAATTATTAAAACGTGAATCTTTCCATTTCCCTTAAATCTTATCCACATTCTTAAAATTAATTGACAGGGGCTGATATTGCTTTTATAATCCTTAATGAATTGGAAATAAAAATGAAAACGAAGACAGATAAAGAACCCGATAGTCAATACAGGATTATTGTTTGCGTTCAA
The DNA here is from genome assembly GCA_964528955.1 of uncultured Dehalococcoidales bacterium. Taxonomy (GTDB): domain Bacteria; phylum Chloroflexota; class Dehalococcoidia; order Dehalococcoidales; family UBA5627; genus UBA5627. The sequence goes on from CAZGVH010000038.1 coordinate 3,466, forward strand.
TGGGTAATGCCGGAGGTTGCTCCGTAACAGGCTGCGATGTCTTAACGGTGTTTGTACGCCCCGCGTCCCATCGGATGCGGGTTTTTTATTGCGTTAACCGGGAAGGGGCTGCCGATGGAAGAGATGTATAAAGAAGCCTTCAAGGAATTGCTGGCTGAAAAGAATTACAAGGTTTTACGCCAGAAACTGCTGGAAACCGAACCGTCGAATATCGCCGAACTTCTCGACAGCATCCCCGATGATAAGGCATTGACAGTTTTTCGCCTGTTGCCTAAAACCCAGGCGGTGGATGTCTTCGATTATATGGACGGTTCGTTGCAGAATCGCCTGCTGGAATGTTTTTCCGACCAGGCGGCGCGCAATTTTCTGGAAGCCATGCCCCCCGATGACCGCATCGAACTTTTGGAAGAGGTTCCGGCAAACGTAGCCCGCAGGCTACTGCAGATACTTTCCCCCGAACAGAGGCGTCTTACAGTTCATCTATTGGGTTACGCAGAAGGTACTGCCGGCCGCGAAATGACTCCCTATTTTATCGACCTGCACGTTCATATGACCGTAGCGCAGGCTATGGAAAGAATACGCAAACTTGCCATAGACCGGGAGACGATATATGTTTGCTACGTGATGGACCGCGCCCGTCATCTTATCGGTACCGTTTCGCTGCGGGATCTGGTGATTGCCGACCCCGAAGCTAAAGTAGCGGATATCATAACTCCCAACCCGGTTTTTGTTTTTACCAACACCGACCGTGAAGAAGTGGCAAAAATACTGCGAGAGAAGGAACTGATTGCCGTTCCCGTAGTAGATGCCGAAGAACGCCTGGTCGGTATAATCACCTATGACGATGTGGCGGATATCATAGAGGAAGAAGCTACCGAGGATATCTACCGCTTCGGCGCCGTGCAGGGTACGGAAAGAAGCTATTTTACCAGCCGTATACTGGATGTCGTAAAAAACCGCGCCATATGGCTGATCCTCCTGATACTGGTGAATATGATTACCGGCTCAATTATTGCCGGTCAGGAAGCGTTGCTGGGCGAAATGGTCATACTGGCGGCTTTTATCCCCCTGCTTATCGGCACCGGCGGCAATGTCGGCGCGCAATCCGCTACGGTTGTTATCCGCGGCCTGGCGACCGGAGAGGTAAATCCCAAAAAGGCGATGGGAGTGATATTAAGGGAATCGCTTGTCGGCATCGTGCTCGGTTTACTACTTGGCGCGGCGGTACTGGTGCTGGCGTATATCCTGGGGCGGGACTTGATCGTCGCCGCTGTCGTTACTTTTACTTTAATAGTAATCTCACTGATGGCGACTATCGTCGGCGGCGCCTTGCCTTTTGTATTCCGGCTGGTAAAACTCGACCCCGCCCTGGTTTCCGCCCCTTTTATAAGCACTATTATGGATATATTCGGGGTATTCCTTTATTTTGTGGTGGCAAATATTATGCTCTCACTGTAAGTTGAGTTTTATTTTTTTGAGGCACAATAATATTCTATAGCTTTGGTAAAAAATGCCGGGAAATCGCTACCGAATTTCTGAAAGAACTTGGCAAAGTCAGGATGGCAACTATAAGCCTGTCCCAATCCCAAAACCGCCTCATCAGAATAATGCGAGAAGTTTTCCAGCCAGTTTTTCCACTCAGCTACCAATTCCTGTACTTCTTTGCTGTCGTATCCCTTCGACATATTATCGCTGATTGCTTTAAAAATAGCTCCGCCTTCGTCCTGCAACGCCTTGAATTTCTCCTTCCCCATTTTTAAAACGCGGGCTTCGCTTTCTTCGAGCGTTTTCTCTCCCCAGCGTTCACGCACTTCATGCCGGTATTTTTCGATTTGCTCGTCGCTGAATCCCTCATAATATTCTTTGATAGGCATGTCATTTTCTCCCTTCAAGGTTTTGATAGTCTTGTCGATAGTGGCTAAAAGCCCGTCGATACGCTCCGCCTTTTTCGATAGCAATGTTCGATGCGACTGCAGGGCTTCGATTACATCGAAACCCGGATCTGCCAGGATTTTTTTAATTTCATCCAGCTCGAAACCCAGTTCGCGAAAAAACATTATCTGCTGCAGGCGCACGACGGCTTCGTCATCATAATACCTGTAGCCGTTTGCAGTCCGCGAAGTCGGTTTTAAAAGCCCGAGTTCGTCGTAGTAGTGCAGCGTGCGCACGCTCAGCCCGGCAATATCGGCCAATTTTTTAACCGTGTAAATCATTGTGCATTAATCATAAACTATTACGTTGCGTCATAGTCAATAGAGTAAAAGCAAATATTCAGAGGAGAAGATGAAAATGGAGTCGTTTAGCGGACAGTCCGTGTCTTAAATTGAGAACAGGGTTATTCGTCTAGCATACCTGATTATCATCTTCTTCTACACGTACAGGCACGGGAACGGGCTGCTGTTTTCCGTGAGAGCGCATCAGTTTAACGGATATCACCAGCATCCAGATAAATCCGCTGATAAGCAGCAGCCTTTCATTGACAGCCTTTATCTCGGATTCCGGCGCAACGCCCCATGAAATGGCGAAGGTAAGGCATAACAAAACCGTGAGCATTGTAAAAATCCAGTAGGGCTTCCAGTGCGGGTCTTTTCTGAAATGGTGAGCAAAGGCGAGGCAGCCGATAATAAACGATGCGCTGATTATTCCGGCAATAGAATTATGAACTAGCCCCTGTATACTCAACCCGATATTGCCGATCTCCGAGGGGAAAGCGGCTATCATCAGGAAGCCTACGCTGGTGATGCCGAAGAAAGACGAACCGGTTATCGAACTGATTTTACTGCGTGTAATGGAGTACAGTTTGATGACAAAGATAATAAAGAATACCCCGATAAGAACGAAAGCCAGTGTTTGCAGCCAGCCGAAGGCGCCGTGTACCAGATCGCTGATAGTCTGCAGGAAGGGGAGAGTCTCCCACTGTATAATATCCAGTGATAACATAATGCCGATAAAGGCAATTGGTCCGATGATACCCGCCAGGCTCAATAAACGGCAGTGTTTGATTTTATTCCATAACGTCGATTGCGGCTTCACCCCGGAAAAACTGTCAGACTTATTCAATTTATTTAAAATTCCTCTTTTATAGTTATTATTTTTAACCATTTATATAAAATAGGGCGATAAGCTCAATATTTTGTTACGGGAACTGGAATTAAGCTTATCGCTCTGTATAGTTGCAAGAATTATAAACCGGCTTTAAAGGTATAAATCTATAATAAATCCGTGGCAATTATCTGTCTGTGACTTTTATCCTGATTACAGAATTATATCTTTGTATTCAATTGTATAATCGTATTTTATAAAACCGGCGCAATCTAAAAATAATAGTAAGCCATTTCAGTTTTCTCTGATATATAAAACGAATTTATTACTGAAAGGTTTCCGTTCTCAGCTATCCGGACATAACCGTTACCTGCGGCAGTTATAAAAGCGGGGGAGTATCAGTGTTGATAACCTGTTTTGTGAGTATAAGAGAGGTATTATCTATATTCAGGGTAATGCTTTTGCAACTTCAGGGCCATAGCCTGATAATTTTTAAAAATACAATTCAACTAAAAACCTTTAATATTATAACAGCAAACGACTTAATTAACCAATTTATGGCTAATTAAGTCATTATAAAATTAATATTGCTTATTATTTACCGGTTTTACGAAACTTCTAGGCACCCATAAAAACATCGGGCGTATTGACCATCAATATCGGTGTCCTGGGGTTTTGGATGAGCTTGCTGGCCACGTTTCCGGTAAACATCTGCGAAGGGCCCGAGCAGCCGTGGTTTGCGATGATTATCATATCGATCTTATTCTTGACGGCATATTCGGTGATTATCTGCGCCGGTCTGCCGCTCATAGCTTCGCTCGTGATTTTTATTCCGTCGAACCTGGTGTTTTCAACCAGTGTCTTGAGATAATCTTCCGCCTCAGCCTTTTGAGCGTCGTTCCATTGCTGGATTTCTGCTTCACTCTTGAAGGTGTTCTTACCGCTCCATACCTGGAGAGGTTCCCATACGCGGAAAAATATAATCTTTTTAGCGCCGCACCCTTTGGCAATAAGCTCTACATGAGGAATCACACACTCTGCTAACTTTGAACCATCCAGCGGAACTAAAATTTTACTGTACATTTTCTCTCCTTTCAGACCGGTAAGTGAACGCCATAATTCTACACGATAAAAGTCGGGATAGTCAAAAAGCAAGACCGGGTATAAATTGTAAGAGCTATAGATATGCCAGATTAAATCCGGGCTGCATATACTTCCCGATTAGAGGCATTCTGAGTTTCAGATATTACAAGTTCGCAGACCTCTTACGCCGGATTATATAGGTCAGGCTCCGGTTAATTTTGCCTTTGAAAGCTGTTTTTGTTGATATTGCCCCGTTCGTTATTTCAATGTGCTTGCTAACAGGATGCCGTTAGCCCAGTAGAAACCGGTTGGACTGTCAGGCAAAATATCATAAGTCGCTCCTCCGGAATATGACATACGCTCCGTAGCAACAACCCGCGAGCCATCGAGGATGTCACCAACCTGGTAATCTCCAAGCGCTTTCCCCTCGGCAGTAGGATGATCTAATGAGGCAGTGATAGTGCGTCCATCCGCAAGTGTAATTGCTGCAACTTGATGGGTTGATGGTGCCGGAATTTTGGATGTTTCGACTAAAGCAGAAGCTACACGATCCCCCAACTCGTCCACACTCCATATAATCATTCCTTCACGCATTTGTTCAACCGGTATCGCTCCATCCGGAGTATCAATAAGAGTATCCACAGAAAGGCAGGGAGGGGCAGTAGTTGTACTGGAAATACAATGTCCAGGAATAAAGACACAGGAAGGCGTCTGTGCCATTGCCAGCAAACTGAATGCAACCAGAGCGGCTATAACAATTATAGCCTTGATAACAGAAGCGCTTTTGTCCTTTTTATTCATATTATCCCCCCATATTAAATATTATCGGGATTAACTCTATTAAACTATATAACTTATCTGCTAATTGTCAATACTTTTATTCAATATTTGCTAATGTTATCTAAAAAAATATTATTGATACTTTAATTGAAGAATGGAAATCAAAGAGTCGAACGTATTATATTTATGACGAATTATATAGTTCTCTTGTTAACAGCGTTTGGTGGACCCG
>CAZGVH010000039.1:0-8202 GCA_964528955.1 uncultured Dehalococcoidales bacterium
GCCCGATATGCACTCCATCGGCATCCGAAGCGATGGCGATATCGATATAGTCGTTTATTATGAACAGAGCGTTATATTCACTGCATAAATTTTTTAATTCTACGGCTATTGACAGCAAATCTTTTTTAGGGGTATTTTTGTCTCTTAACTGGATTATCCTTGCTCCGCCGCTGAGAATCTGTTTTGCAACATCCGTATGGCTGTGCCCTTTGAGCGAATCCGTATCTATAATGGCGTATAATCCCTTTATCCTGTCTGCCTTATCTTTCCTGAGCAGCCTCGATATAAGTTCTTTTTCAATCGTGTAGAGTTCGAAGCGCGCTTCTTCGAACCTGTCTGCTTCCAGTCCGCTATCCGCTGTTTTTGCCAGTTCTTCGATGACCCTCATAGATTGTTCGATACGGCGGCTGTTGGCAACTATTGTCGTTTGCATATCCCTTTGCTCGAATTGCTGTTTCACCTTGATCTCGGCTCCGACATCCGAATCCGCCTGCCTGGCTTGCAGAAGCTGTTGCTTTAGCGGGAAATCGATATCCTCGATGTCGTGCCTCATAGCTTTCAAATATTTAGATACGATTGGGTCATTGAGTATTAGTCTTGCAATGTCTTCCAGCAAACGCAGGCTTTCGCCGATGCGGTTTAAGTTGGCATCGATAATGCGCAGGGTCTGCTGCGGTAATCCTTCCGATGAGGTCATTATTTGCTCCCGTATTAAAAACAATCTTAAAAATACGTTTAATTTTAACACAAGAGGGGAGGCGGGGGGAATTTATTTTTTTAAAACACGATGATTGCAATAATTTGTCAACAATTAAGTGGTATAATATATCGCAGATGATAATAACATGGAGATATCGAAAATGAAAAAGCTATTGAATTTAATATTTAGTCTTTTTCTGATAAGCAGCCTGCTATTAACCGGATGCGCCAACCTGGATGATACAACGGTAACGCAAACAACGACTTTATCGGCAACTACTTATCAAACTACAACGATTTTTAATGATACAGCTACAGTTACCATGACATTAATCGTTCCCCCGCCTACCACAGTAACTTACCGGAAAGGCGACAGCTTTACAAAGTGGGGTACAGAAATTATTCTCAATACAGACTTGCAGGATTTCCCCGATAAATTAAATTACTATGCTACTGTTTACCCGGAGATAACAGCCGAGTCGGTTCAGGGCATAGGTGATAAAATAGGTATTTTGGGTGAAGTCGGGTTTACTACGAGCGGGAACAGGTTCATTATGTCGCTGGGAGACAGCTGGCTTGAGGTATGTGCCGATAACGGAGCGGTTACTATTCGCGGGATACATATACCGCATGAAATGGACAGCAATCTTTCTTCGTCTGAAAATGCGGCGGTAATCGCTACTGAATTCGTGAAATACCTTGGATTATGGGATGACAATATAACATTGAACGAAGTAAGGCTTCGGTATGAGGATACCCCGGGTAGACAGGAATGGGGAGTGTCTTTCAGACAGGATGTCGGAGGCTATCCAATAGTCGGAGGGTCTAAAAATTTCCATGTCATAGTGAACCCGTATGGAACTATACTAAGCGCCGGATTATATAATCCGGAAGTGCAATTTGCAGGAGAGGTCGATTGCATAACCGCTCATCAGGCATACAGTATTATGCTTTCAGGTGATGCACTTGAGTTTATAGTATCAGCCGATGAAGCCCAAATTTTAATAAAAGATGTTTATATCGGTTATTATATCGAAACCCAGAGAGAATTGCAGGAGTATTTTATGCCTGTCTACGTCTTTGAGGGTGAGAGAGTTTACGTGGATAGAGATACTGAGGTTTTCAGGTGCTATGTCCCGATTGTTAAATATTGAATGTGAGAGAATGTCTTAAAAATTATTATTCGTCGCCGTTATAGTTCGACAGGCTCACCACGAACGTCTTGAATGTTTACGTTCCAATCGTATGCATATAATGCTCAATTAGTAATTTTGCTTAACCACGATAAACATTAACATTATGCCATTCTAGATATCTGTTGTTGGGTTTATTTTTAGGATTTAAAGGAATTCTAATATTAGAACCATGAAGGCGATAATATTCTCTTCCATTTTCAAATTCTTCTTTTATTTTACGACTAACTTCAACTGCCATCGCTGGTGTAATTGTAATGTACCCATTGTCAAAGAGGGCATGTAAGTCTTTTCTTAATAGAATACCGTTACTGACTGAGTTATCACTATATTCGGCATAAGGTATAATATGTGCTGCATCAAGAGCTGGCAGTGTACGTTCATTGGTAATTGCACAACGGCGTTCATATGCGTCTGTAACCAATATACGAAAAGCTCCCTGACCGAGTCGTGGTAATGTTAAAATTGGGGATCCATATTGCTGATGATCTTCCTTAACCATATTGGGTGTATTCCCGTAATATTTAAGTTGCTTTATTATTGATAATCCCGGTTCAGCAGTGAGGTTATAGGTTTTACCCTGTACTATATTACTTTTCCAGTCTGTTGGAATTGGAATCCATTTGTCCTCAGGGAGAAAGAAGGGTTGCTCGAGCAAGATACAACCAATATTATAGTCATTTATATGGGAATATACCTGATTTCTATATTTTGTAACACGAATACGCATTTCTGATAGTGAATCAGCTCCATTTGAAGTTCCAAATGCTTCCCAAGCAAGACTTATTGGTAATAGACTGAAATACACAAAAATTCCACCGCCGACAATGTAATTATTTGGGCTGTGTAATTTAAAAAGGAATAATTCTCCAGGTTGAATTGCTTTGAACTCTCGATTTCCTGATGGTTGCCAAAAATTGACCTCATCTAATTTAGAAATACGTCTTAAACATTCAAACCAATCACGATCTGTTATGCCAACATATGCTTGCATATTGCACTCGTTAAAGAATTATTAAGTTGTTTGGATTATATCACTTTTGTGAATCTATTTGAACCGCTCTCTACCCCTCAACCGCATTTTTATACAGTTCGATTCGCGAAGGTTTATTTTTCCTGTCCAACTCTACCGCTATGAAATCGATGCGCCAGTCTGATTGCTGTTTATCTTTCTCTTCAAGATAGATATAAGCGGTTTCTATTAAATGCTTCTTCTTGGTATTGGTTACCGATTCCTCTGGGGTGCCGAATACGCTTCCGGTCTTGGTGCGCACTTCCGTAAATACAATGCAATTATCTTCCTGTGCGATGATATCGATTTCTCCAAAGTGGCAGCGGTAGTTGGTTTCGATAATAATCAGTCCGTTGTTTTTGAGGTATTCGGCGGCGAGTGTTTCTCCCAGCCTGCCGATTTCTTTGCGCGACAATTTCAACGCAGGTACATTCCTTTTATCGGCTGGAAGGTGCGGCGGTGGATGGGGCAGGGGCCGAGTTTGTTCAGACAGGAAATATGCTCGGCAGTCCAGTAACCCTTATGTTTACATAACCCATAGCCGGGATACAATTCATCCATTTCATTCATCAACCTGTCCCGCGATACCTTAGCTATTATTGAAGCACAGGCAATGGAGAAACATAAGCCGTCTCCATGAGGTATGCCTTTCTGGGGTAGAGGTACGTCCTTTAGTTTCAGATAATCTATCAAGAGGGTATCCGCCTGCGGGTCGAGTTGTTCGATAGCCTGCTTCATCGCCAGCTTTGTTGCTTGCAGGATATTCATCACATCTATCATCTCGTTCGATACGACACCTACTCCGCAGGAAACGGCTTCTTCACGGATGAATGAATACAGATATTCACGCTTTTCAGCCGGCAGCATCTTGCTATCCATTACCTGGTATATCCAGTCTCCCTTGATTTTTAAGGGAAGGATGACAGCTGCTGCTACCACCGGTCCGGCCAGACAGCCGCGTCCTGCTTCATCGACGCCTGCAATACGGCAGAAACCCTGTTCGCAGAGAAGCTTTTCTTCATCGAAAGTAGGTTTATAAACTGTTTTCAATGTCGATCCTTCCGATAGTATGCAGTCTTTCTATTATACATATTTCAATGGTTAATTACAGGTGGCAGCGTTGACATGCATGACCGAAAAACGGTATAGCATCTGGCTGCTCCAGCGCTCAAGGAGCCTGATCGTATCAAGGGGATTTTCCGTCCTTGCCTTTTCGTCGGCATCCCAATTTTCATAGCGTTTAAGAACCAGCCTGTCTTCCGGGGTAATATGCCTTCTGAGCAGGTCTTTTCTTCTGGAGATATAATTACCGTATTTCAGGAAATACCAGGATTGTATTACGAAGAAAGCGGCTTTATACAAGTCCTTCATGCCATCGGCCGATTTCCGGAAGTCTTTATCATAAATCAGGGAATGCCTGCCGGCATGATTGATATTTGTCAGCGTTGCCAAAGCGTTATTACGTATATCCAATGCCGTTATGGGACCGACTACGTCATTTACATCTCCGTATAAAATACGGCAGCCATAGTGGAAGGCCACCAGGTCATAGCGCGGCCATATCCTGATTTCCTCAAGTCCACCCAGATAGCCGCAGGCATAATGACTATGCGGCATACTGTTGATGATATCACGATATAAATTAATATCTTCGGGTGTAACTACATCCAGGATGACGTTAATATCCACATCGCTCTGCGGATTCGAATCGTCCCTGGCTCTGCTGCCGACAAGCGCTACTAAAAGCAACCTGTTATCGAAGCTTGCCTTAAGCTTGTCCAACAGTGTTTCAAGCCACTTATCCAATTCAAAATTGTCAGACATATTCAATATCCGATTCCTTTATCCTGTAATAAAAATGTCATTTCAAGAAACGGTTTTCAACTCATTGATGAATCTGTGGTCTGGATTATACCGCCACCCAACACCTCATCTCCCCTGTAAAAAACAATGGATTGCCCTGGCGTGATTGCCCACTGTGGATATTCGAATTCGACATCACAGAAACCATCCATCAAGTTGATTCTTACCGGTGATTCAGCCGACCTGTACCGGATTCTGGCAGTGATTTGTTCCATAAACAGGGGGATATTCTCCGATATCCATGTTAAACTATTGGCACGCAATTTCGTTAAAAAAAGCTGGTCGCGTTCTCCTAGTATTATTGCATTATTCTCCGGGTCGAGCTTGACTATATATCTTCTATTACTTGAAGATAATCCCAGACCCTGTCTCTGCCCGACAGTATAATATGCCAGTCCCCTGTGCTGTCCGATTACTTCTCCGTCAATATCAAGAATATTCCCACTCATCGTATTCACATTTTCGCTGATGAACTTATCATAGCCATAGTTCGGTATGAAACAGATGTCCTGGCTTTCACGTCCCATGATACTATCGATTCCCAATCCTTGGGCAATTTCTTTTACCTCGGTTTTAGTTAAGCCGCCCAACGGCATCAACAGGTGTTTTAATTGTACCTGCTTTAATATATAGAGAAAATACGACTGGTCCTTAGCGGAGTCGATTCCCTTAAATAGTTTAAATCCTTCCTGGGTTTCCAGGATACGGGTGTAATGGCCGGTTGCCATGAAATCTGCACCCATTTCTCTGGCCTTTTCTAACAAAAGGTCGAATTTGATATGGCGGTTGCATAGTATGCAGGGATTTGGAGTTTTTCCGAGGCCATATTCGTAGCAGAAAGGTTCGATTACTCTCTCTTTGAAATCTTTTTTGAGGTCGACAACATGGAGAGCTATATCTAATTTAGCGGCGACCTTTGCGGCAGCTTCAACGGTATTTTCATTATTGTCGGAAAGCAGCATGGTAATACCGAAAACATCGTAACCCATATCTTTCAATATAAGAGCAGAGACGGAAGAATCCACCCCGCCGCTCATGGCTACTGCTACCTTATTCATTCCCTCGCTCTTCTTCTGCGAATTCATTGACAGGTGTTTCACTGCCGGATTCTATATTACCCTCGTCACTGAACCTGTCGGGAACATCAAATCCGCCGATGTTTTTTTGCTTCAATAGCTCGCGTACTTTCAGCCAGATTTCCCTGGCAATATCCTGCTTGCTTTTTCCGGCATCTATAACCAGCCATCTATCCGGTTCTTTGGCAGCCAGTTCGAGATAACCCCGGCGTATCCTGTTATGAAATGTCAGGCTTTCTTTCTCGAACCTGTCTCTCTTTTGCCCGCGCTTGCGGGCCAGCCCGATTCCGGGGAGTATATCCATCAATATCGTCAGATCGGGCTTTAATCCTCCCGTTGCGAGAGCATTGATTTTCTCGATAGTCTCCATATCCAGCTGGCGTCCGTAACCCTGGTAAACTACGGTAGAATCCGTAAAACGGTCGCAAATGACGACCTTTCCTTCTTTCAATGCCGGATTGATAACGGTCTCGACCAGGTGGCTGCGCGAGGCGTTGAATAATAAAAGTTCTGCAAGAGGGGATATGGGCGAAGTCTGCCATTTGAGGCACTTCGTTAGCTCTTCTCCCAGCGGGGTACCGCCCGGTTCCCTGGTCTGAATCGCCGGTATTTCATCGCGCGTGAACAGTTTTAAGAGGACATTGGATTGGAAGCTTTTACCGCTGCCTTCACCGCCCTCGAAAGTAATAAATAGAGACATAATCAAGATTCCTTATAAATGCTTACCCTTCTGTTGGGTTCTCTGCCGGTGCTTTTAGATGAGAGGTTGTTCCTCTCCGCCACAATATGCTGCAGGCGACGGATATAGGCGCTTTGCGGGCTCAGTTCGATGGCTTCATCGCTTTCTCTTGCCATATCGACCGCTTTTTCGGCTTCTTTAATTGCCAGACCGAGGGCGTCCCCCTTGCCTTCGTTTTTACTGATAATAGCGGCAGGATGTATCGTCGCCAGCATTTGCTTTAATTGAATCGGGGTATGCTTGCGCAGCACATAGACCGGCAGATTTGCCGCTTCCGCATCGCGAATCTTCTGCGGTTTATTGCGGTAATAGGTCTTGGAGGTTATCATCATGTCCGCTTCGCTCAGATTATCGACCACGTTTAAAGCTATATGCAGGTCTTTGGCAGCTTCCTCCAGCCGGATGCGGTTAATTCCGAAAGGATATAGCTTTGGCGATGGCTGTCTCCTGGCGGGAACCCCTTCTTTTTCTTTCGAACGTTTTTCTTTAATGTCAACCGGCACTTCCTTCTTGATGACGACATCTCCGTTTTCGTCAAGGGAACGAATTTCCATTGCTGCCGGAATTCCGCGTAACAGGGCATCGATAGATGCGCCGACATCCGGGTGTACGGCAACGCGGTATCTGTCCTGTATCTCTACTACGATATTAAAAGTCGGAGGCGATTTGCGCTCCAGTATCGTTTTTTGTGTTCCGCGCCTTTTAGCTTCATCGTCGCCCAGAGTTACTGCCTGGATACCGCCGACAAGGTCGGAAAGCGTCGGATTCAGCATCAGGTTTTCAAGTGTGTTGCCGTGTGCCGTACCGATAAGCTGTACGCCGCGTTCGGCAATCGTCCTGGCCGCCTGAGATTCAAGTTCGGTGCCGATTTCATCGATGATAATCACTTCCGGCATATGGTTTTCGACCGCTTCGATCATCACAGCATGCTGCATGGTGGGTGTAATTACCTGCATACGGCGCGAACGCCCGATAGCAGGGTGCGGAATATCGCCGTCACCGGCGATTTCATTCGAAGTATCTACAATTACAACGCGTTTTTTCATATCGCTGGAAAGCACGCGCGCCGCTTCACGCAGCATTGTAGTTTTTCCGATGCCGGGGCGTCCCAGCAGTAAAACGCTTTTGCCTGATTGCACCAGGTCTTCGATAATTTTTATGGTACCGAAAACGGCGCGTCCGGCGCGGCAGCTTAGCCCTACTATTTTACCCTTGCGGTTGCGGATTGCCGAGATACGGTGCAGGGTGCGCTCGATACCGGCACGGTTATCGTCGCCGAAACTGCCGATTCTGGCTGTAACGTAATCGATATCGTCCTGTGTTACTTCCTGTGTGCTGAGGCAGATGTCACGATTGGGAAAGCGTGCCTCGGGATAACGACCGAGGTCTAATACGATTTCTAACAGGGTATTTACATCTCCCTGTTCCTGTAGCGGCTGGCGGATATGCGGAGGCAGGATCTCAAGCAAAGCGGCGAGTTCTTCATCAATTGTGTTCGGCAAATATAACCTCCCGCAATTTTACCATCCTCTTGAAGCCAGCAACTGGTCTTCGGGGATTTGCTTGATTTCGATTCCGGGCATAGCTTCTCCGAGGTTCTTGCTGACTTCGGCAATGACC
>CAZGVH010000040.1:0-8178 GCA_964528955.1 uncultured Dehalococcoidales bacterium
TCGTTATCGCATGCCAGCCAGTCGTTCCATAACTCATCCAGATCCTGCATTTCGCTGACAGATTCGATTTCTATCTTATGCGATTTGCTTAGTAATTCTCTCCACCATTCGCACGAATGAAAAGAAGATAAATCCTCCGCCGTCCATGAATAGGACATCTCCAGCGGTAATTCACCGTTCAATTCGTTTTTTACCCCGGGAACGGCGATAGCGATAATACCGCCCTTTTTCACCAGCGGAGCCAGCTTTTCATCCATGTAGCTTTCGGTTTCACCGAAGTATTCGTAGGCATCTATGCTGATTACGGCATCGAAATATTCATCGGCATACGGCAAATCCATGGCATCGCCGTGTATGGGAGTAATCAGGTTATCGAGATTGAATGATTTGAACCGCTGATAATTTTCAGTTGCAGTTATCCATAAATCATGCGCAAATACCTGCACGCCGAACTCTTTTGCCAGGAAGATGGATGTAAGCCCTTTACCGCATCCCAGATCCATAACCCTCATTCCGGGCTTTATATTGAGGCCTGCCGTTAATTGTTCGACGATTTTCATGGCGTTCGGCCCCATCATATTATCAAAAAGAAACTTTTGATCGTATTTAGCTGTTTTTATGTATTTCAAAGTAAACTCCTGTTTATAAATAATAAAATAAATACAAACATCCAGCGGCTTTTCAGCCGTGGAATTAAATTAAGTAAAATATAAAACGATACAGAGATATTGTTATATTTTATTCTACAGAGGTCTACTTTACAGGCTCCAAAAATCCCTCCTATGTGTATGGATTGTTATAAATATATTAGTTGTCTTTATATTGTTTACTATACAGGATTCGACTGCTTGTAGCGCTCCTGCGATTCTTTTATGATTCTCAGTGTCTCCCCCAGGTCCTTGTTCCAGCCCTCGACGCCTGTTTTCTTTTTTTCCAAATCCTTATAGATGGTAAAGAAATGCTCGATTTCTATTAGAAGATGCGGAGGCACATCGTCCAGCGTTTCCAGGTAGTTCCACATCGGGTCGGCCACCGGCACGCACAGGATTTTTTCATCCGGGCCTTTTTCATCCCACATCTTGAATAAACCGATCGGTTTTACATCCACCAAACAACCCGGGAATGTCGGTTCTCCCACCAGCACCAGCGCATCCAGCGGGTCGCCATCCAGCGCCAGCGTTTCCGGGAAATAACCGTAGTCGCTGGGATAATGCACCGATGAAAATAACATGCGGTCCAGTTTTATCAGCCGTCTTTTCTTGTCGAATTCGTACTTGTTTCGACTGCCTTTCGGTATTTCGATAAGCACTTCGAATACCATTTGTTCTTTTTCTTTATCCGTTTTCAATTTTCCCCTCTTCCCCTTGTTTCTCTTCCTCTTTATCTGTTTTCTTTACAAAGTGCACCTTGTTTTTTACCGCCAGCGCAACGATAACTATCAACATACCGATAGCGATTACCTGCGCCTGGTGCAAACCGAACAGGAATGGTGTCCCTTCCCGGATGAAATCGACAAAAAAGCGCCATATAGCGTACCCGGCAAAATAGACCATTGCCAGGGCTCCGTCGGGCTGCAAACGCCTGCGCAGTTTGTAAAGCAATAAAAATAATAACGCCATATAGATAACTTCATAAACCTGTGTCGGATGTACCACACCGGCGCCGTAACCATAGCTGTTGGGATTGGTATATTCGATGCCCCAGGGAACAGTGGTATTATCCCCGTAACAGCATCCGTTTAAAGTGCATCCCACGCGGCCGATGGCTTGCCCCATGGCAATGCCGGGAGCGACAACATCGAGCAGGTGCGCAAAATTAAGCTTGCTGAACCTGCTGTAAATCCAAACCCCCAGCAAGGCTCCGAGAACACCGCCGTAAATGGAAAGCCCTTCTCCGCCGATAATCCTGCCAAGATTCTGGCTGTAGTACTCCCACTGATCGATTACATGCACCAGCCGGGCGCCGATTATGCCGGAAGGTATGCCGACAATAGCCGCCATCAGTAAATTATCGTATGTTATGCGGGCGCCTTTCTTTATTTCATAGGCTGCCCAGAACACAACAAACATTATTCCGAGTGAAACAGCCAATCCATACCACCCGGGGTGGAAAGGCCCTATCGAAAATATTACCGGGTCAACACCGATTTTTATCATTTGTCCTCCGTTAAGGTCTTCCGATTTATATATTATAACAAATCTTTCAGAATATGCAGAGCCGCAGCTTTATCGAGCGGGTTGTTATTATTACCGCACTTGGGTGACTGGATGCAACTCGGGCAGCCCTCTTCGCAGGGACATGCAGTAACAGCATCCAGAGTAGCCTGCCACAAATCGGTAATCAGCTCGAATCCCTTTTCGGCAATGCCGACTCCACCGGGGTAAGCATCATAAATAAAAACCTGCGCCCTGCCGGTATCCGAATGGTAAGACGTGGAAACACCCCCGATATCGTTGCGGTCGCACATGGCAAAAAGCGGCAGAATACCGATTGCCGCATGTTCTACCGCATGCAATCCTCCGGCTGTATCGAGACCAGTTTTTTCGAGAGACTTCATCTCGGCATCGGTTATGTCAAACCACAACGCTACGGTTCGCAGCCGTTGCGGCGGCAGGTCCAGCGGCTCTTCTCCCAGTGTCTCTTCGGTATATTGGGCTTTTCGTTTAAAACCGGTTACCACCGTTATTACTTCCACTTCCCCGAGGCAGACCTGTGTCTTTCCGCATTGTTTCTCTTTCAGCTTCTTTAAAACCGTTAAATCGGTCAACTCCTTGGTTACGGTATAGTAGTTGGTCTTTGCCGGTTCGCACCGGGCAATACGTGCCCTCATATCCAGGGAGGTAACCAGGTAAGTGTCCCCCTGGTGTAGATAAATGGCGCCCGGATGCACCTGCATAATAGCAAAACCGGCTTCGACGGTTTCCAAAAGCGAGTTGGTGGAGGTATCGATCAAGGCAAAGTTGTCCGCCGAAGCGGAGCGTATATTCACTTCCTGCGAAGGATAATTGACGGAAGGCGACGGGTACCAGCGATCATGCCTTGCTCTGATTAAACCGTCATTTTCCAATTCCGAAAGCCCCTTGGTAAAATCGACTCCGAAATAATGTTTATCGTTTGCCCCTAGAGGCAATTCCCAGACGGCGCACAGGATATGTTCGTTCAATATATACGGATTTTGCGGGTTAATCAAGGCATTCTCAAAGCTCTTTTTAAAAAAGGCGTCAGGATTTCTCATAAAATACTGGTCGAGCGGATTATCCATTGCCACTAAAAAGCTGAGCGAACGCTCGCCCCCCCTGCCACTCCTCCCGGCTTGCTGCCAGGCGCTGGCAATTGTTCCGGGGTAACCGGTAAGTACCGTCGCATCCAGATCTCCGATATCGATGCCCAGCTCCAACGCGCTGGTCGCTACCACTCCCATAAGCTGACCGTTTAGTAATTCCTGCTCTATTTTGCGCCTTTGCTCCGCCAGGTACCCGGCACGGTAAGGTTTGATTCTTTTAGCATGCAGCGGACTTAATTCTTCCAGCTTCTGCTGGGAGTATTTATAGATTAATTCAGTCAAACGGCGCGTTCTGGTAAAAGCCATCGTGCGGATATTGTGTCTTACCAGCTCGATAAAGAGATTGGTGGCTTCGCTGTTGCTGCTGTGCCGGGTTCCCCTGACCACATCCGTCAGCGGCGGATTCCAGAATACGAAATCCTTGGCTCCGTGCGGTGAGCCGTCTTCGTTTACCACTTCGAAAGGCAACCCTACCAGCTTCTCGGCATGTTCGCAGGGGTTGTCTATAGTTGCCGAACAGCAGATGAACTGCGGATCGGCTTCGTATTTATTGCAAATCCGCCTTAAGCGGCGCATTACGAGCGCCACATGTGAACCGAAAACACCGCGATAGCTATGGGCTTCGTCAATAACAACGAATTTCAAATTGTGCAGGAATTTTATCCAGTCGTCGTGATTGGGAAGAATACCGACGTGCAGCATATCCGGATTGGTTAAAACGATTCTGGCCTGTTTTTTGATTTCGCCCCTTTCGGTTTGAGGCGTATCCCCGTCGAAGGTAACTGCCTGTCCTTTGCTTATAAACTGCGGAGCGAACATATAGTGCAACTTTCCCAACTGGTCCTGAGCCAGGGCTTTGGTCGGGAAGAGATAGAGGGCGCGGCTGGCAGGATTGGTAATTATTTCTTCGATAACCGGAATGTTATAGCACAGGCTCTTGCCGCTGGCGCTCGAAGTGGCGATCATCACGTTTTCCCCGCTGCGGGCGATATCGATTGCCTTTGCCTGGTGCAGATACAGCGGGTAAATGCGTTTTTTCTTAAGGACTGCTTCCACATCGGGATTTAAAGGCGATTTTGTTTCGGAATAAAAGGCTTGGCGCGATGGAATATTTTCCAGGTGCGCGATTTGCCCGTTGTAGCCGGACAGACCGGTAATGTATCTTATAAAAGAAGATGTATCCATAATCAGAAAGGTATGATTTCGATTTCCTGTTCGATAATCTCGACTTCGAAACGACCACTGTTAATAAACTTGACGATGCTTGCTATAACTTCATCGGTATACTGGCTGTCGTTGCTGATAAAACAAATCCCCAGCGTGGCTATCTGCCACAAATCCTGGTCTTCCACTTCGGTAATGGAGACATTGTATTTATTCCTGATAAGCGCAATTATCGGTTTAATCACCTGGCGCTTACCCTTTAAAGAAAGATTCTCAGCCAGCCTGAGCTTTAATTTGCATACACCGACGTTCATAAAACACTCGAAACGGCTTTATCCATATTTCTCCCAATATAGGTTATCCTTTGCGTTAAGTCAAGACGATATGATTAACCGGATGGATATCAGACTTATGCGAGAACAAATTGCAGATTACCCGAAACATTGATACAATGCTTACGATAAGATAACGTAAATATAATGTAAAGCAGATTCTAACCGTGGGGAGATAATTATTAAAAATGGACTTCTTTAAACTCAACGGGGAAATCGCATACCTCGGACTTGTCGGCCACCTCAGGGAAGAATTCTGCAAAGGATTTATAAAAAAGAAACAGGAATTCTTCAACGACCTTTACCGGCAGCAGGAAGAGACGGTTACAGCAGGTTCCGAAACGCTGAGTTGCTTCAAGGGTTGCAGCCGTTGCTGCAGCCTGTTTATCGGGGCTTCGGTACAGGAAGCCGAAGCGATTGTCTACTACCTGTATCAGAACGGGGATAAACTGCAACGCTTTCTGGAAACCTATACTGCCTGGAGAGAAAGATTAAGAGCATCCGGCGACCTCTTCAAAAAACCTATAGCCGGTGATAAAAGTAAAAGTATCGGCGACCTGGCGGCACATGCCAAATTAAATATTCCCTGCCCCTTTTTACAAGACGACGCCTGTTCTATCTATGAGATACGCCCTTTCGTCTGCGCCGGACTTATTGTTACCACTCCCCCCGAATGGTGCGACCCGAAGCATCCGAAACATAACAAAAGAAAAAGATATATCATACAGCAATCCACCCTCGCAGACTGTTCGTTCTACTGGAAAAACCTGGACAAACCGGTATGGTCTTTTATGCCGATAATGGTTCATGATATTCTCGAATACGGATTAAAGGGGATTCCCGGCATATCGGGCATGGGAGACCTGCTTTCGCGCTATGCATTCGACCCGGATGTCCAGGCTGTTATAAACAGATACCGCAACTCACCCGTTTAAAGAAACTTTTACATTCCGGTAATGCCCGCACTTAATCGGCTACGTAAGTTGAAAACCGGTATATCATTATCAGATTGACATACTTCTTCAGCCGATTCTATAATTACTTTAGTAAGTTTGCATTTATTTTAAGGATAAGGAGACAGTATACAATGGCTATCATTAATTTTGGCGGAACCGACGAAGAAGTAGTAAAGCGAGCTGAATTTCCGATTGAAAAAGCCCGCGAAGTATTGAAAGACGAGATTATCGCCATTCTCGGCTATGGAATACAGAGCCCGGGGCAATCGTTGAACTTAAAGGATAACGGTTTCAAGGTTATTATCGGACAATCGAAACAATTCCCGGAAGACTGGGACAGGGCTGTCAAAGACGGCTGGAAACCGGGTGTTGACCTGTTCGAAATCGAGGAAGCCTGCCAAAAAGGCACCATTATCGAAGTGCTGGTAGCCGATGCGGCACACAAGCATGTCTGGCCGACCATTAAAAAACACCTGAAGCCGGGCAAGGCTGTTTATTTCTCGCACGGCTTTTCCATCGTTTACAAGGACCAGACCGGCATCATTCCTCCCAAGGATGTGGATGTGATCATGGTAGCGCCCAAGGGGTCGGGCACTTCGCTGCGCCGCAACTTCCTTTCCGGCGAGGGCATCAACGCCAGCTTCGCCGTCTTCCAGGATTACACCGGTAAAGCAAAAGAGCGCACACTGGCTATCGGTATCGGTATCGGCGCCGGTTATCTCTTCCCGACCACCTTTGAAAAAGAGGTTTACAGCGACCTGGTCGGAGAACGCGGTGTATTAATGGGAGCGTTAGCCGGTATCATGGAAGCCCAGTACGATACCCTGAGAGCACACGGCCATTCACCCAGCGAAGCCTTCAACGAAACCGTCGAAGAGCTGACCGAGAGCCTCATCCGCCTCGTATCCGAAAACGGTATGGACTGGATGTACGCCAACTGCTCCGCCACCGCTCAGAGAGGCGCGTTGGACTGGAAGCCCAAGTTCAAGGCAGCGGTTATGCCGGTATTTAAAGACCTTTATGAGAAAGTAGCCAACGGCTCGGAAACGGCACGCGTCATCAGCGCCTGCGGTGGCCCCGACTATAAGAAACAACTTGGCGCAGAGCTCTCAGAAATGGGTAATTCCGAGATGTGGCAGGCAGGCAAGGCTACCCGCTCGTTAAGACCCCATGAAAAAGCCAAGGCTAATTACGATACCGCCAAAGGTATACAGGGCAGAAAAACCAACTAGTATTAAACAGCACTTAGAGTATTCGAATCCCCTTCCGTACTTGTCGGAAGGGGATTTTTATTCCTTTTTATCCATATCATAGTATCTTTCTATTGACATGTACGTTATAAAGTATATACTGATATGCCAAAAGATATTTCCGTCTAATACGTGATTTAAAGGGGGTATCGTATGAAAAAGGTATTCGTCTTATTTTTGTCTTTCTTCCTTATTCTTACTGTTTTTTCATGCGCCGGAGCCACAGAACAGCAGACAGGAAACGATCAGGACAGGGATTATTTTACCGTTACAACTACAGTGCCGTCTTATTATTATCCTCCCGTTACTACCAGTACGCAGGGAGAGGATTCCAAGGGCGGCAGCGGCGCGGTTACCACAACTATTACAGACCGAATGATTGTTAATAACGGCAATATGACCTTAATAGTTGAAGACATCCCCGATACCCTCGATGAAATAAATCAAATCGCACAAAGCTATAACGGCTATGTAGTAAATTCAAACAACTGGAAGAGCGGAGAACGAATCTACGGTTATATCAGCATCCGCATTCCTGCCGAGCATTTCAGCGATGCCATGGACACCATAGCGCAGCTTGCAGTCGAGGTTTCCGCCCGGAGCACCTCGGCCCAGGACGTTACCGAGCAGTATATAGACCTCGCATCAAGGCTTTCTAACCTGGAAACAACCCGCGACCAGCTCCTGGCTATTATGGCCCAAGCGGAAGAAATCGAAGATATACTGGCAATACAGATGCAGTTGACCAATATCGGAGAACAGATAGAACAGATCAAGGGGCAGATGCAGTACCTTGAACAGACCTCCTCCACTTCGCTAATTACGATAAACCTGGAACAGGCGAAACTGGAAGTCAAGTTCACTGCCGGTACAGTTAATGCTGAAACCGGCGACGGAATACAATTTATACCTGAAGTTGTCGGCGGATTCGCTCCCTACAGCTATGCATGGGACTTCGGCGACGGCAAGACCAGCACCGAAGCCAATCCCAGACACGAATACGATAAACCGGGCAGCTATACTATCACCCTGACGATAACCGACGACCGAGGAAATACGGCAACCCAGACGCGTAACGACTATGTAACCATAACCCAGGGCGGATGGACATTCGGAGGCATCGTCAGCGGAGCCTGGAATGCTTTCCTGGCTTTCGGACGCGTGCTGGTATCGATACTTATCGGCATTGTCAT
>CAZGVH010000041.1:0-7840 GCA_964528955.1 uncultured Dehalococcoidales bacterium
TAATAAATAATTTAACGACATATAAAATGTCCGGGCGTATTATTATGCTTAACGGGCAATTCCGATAAGCCTGTTTATATCGTCGATTCCATTATGGGACATAAAGTCTTTAATTCCCTCGATTATATCGACAGGCGCCTGCGGATTGACGAATATGGCGGTTCCCACCTGTACGGCGGAAGCTCCTGCCATTAAGAATTCGATAGCGTCTGTAGCGTTTGCAATCCCTCCGCAGCCGATAACCGGTATCTTAACGACGCCGGCTGTCTCATAGACCATCGAGAGCGCTACCGGTTTGATAACCGGGCCCGAAAGGCCGCCGGTAACGTTGCCCAGCAGCGGTTTCTTTTTACGGATATCAATCGCCATTCCTCTTAAGGTATTGATGAGTGTAAGCGCATCGGCGCCGGCAGCCTCGACCGCCAGAGCGATGGTCTTGATATCGCCGACATTGGGTGTAAGTTTGACAATAACAGGAAGTCTGGTGGCTTTGCGTACCGCGGAGGTGACGGCAGCGGCAGATTCGGGGTTGGTGCCGAACTCGACCCCGCCGGCTTTAACATTTGGGCAGCTGATATTCACTTCCAGTCCGCTGATACCGGCTACATTATCCAGCATGGCAGCCAGCTTGGCGTAATCGTCGATGGTCTTTCCTGCAATATTTACGATAACCGGCACATCCCATTTTGCCCATTCGATAGCTTTTTCTCTTATCAGGGCTTCAACGCCGATATTCTGCAGCCCGATGGCATTCAGCATACCGCCCTCGGTTTCACAAACCCTCGGCTGCGGATTGCCGTCCCTCGCTTCAAGGGTAGTGCCCTTGCAGATAACGGCGCCCAGTTTCCGGATATCTATAAGATTGCTGTATTCATTTCCGTAACCGAATGTGCCGGAGGCCGTCATAACCGGATTGGAAAGAAGCAGTCCGCGCTCGTTTTCAGGTGCCAGCTGAACGGAAAGGTTCACTCTATAATAACCCCCGATGATTTTTAACTGATTATAGGCTACATCTTATCAGAAGGCAACCGTTTTAAGGATACCAGTTTCTTTATTGCCATAACAAGCGAGAAGAAAAGAACACCGGTAACGATTATTGTCGCTCCCGATGCCAGGTCGAGCCAGTAGGAAAGCATCAACCCTGTAAATGTGAAAATAACGCTGAATAATACGGAGAGCGCCATCATTTTTTTCATGTCATTGGTAAACTGGCGTGCCAGCGAGGCGGGAATGGTAAGTAATGCTATTACCAGAATTATACCTACGACACGAATCATAACTACAATTGTCAGGGCAATCAGACATAACATAGTGAGATAAATTATTTCCGTGGGCATACCGATAACCGTGCTGTATTCTTCATCGAAGGATACAGCCAGGAATTCCTTGTATAAGAGAGTAACAACTGCCAGAATAACGATATCCAGTATCAATATCAGCAACAGGTCGGAACCGGGAACGGTTAAGATATTACCGAACAGGTAGCTGAAGAGGTCGGATTTATAACCGGGAGTCAACCCGATAAATATGGCTCCCAACGCCATGCCGGTCGCCCAGAGAATGCCGATAACGGTGTCTTCGGGGAGTTTTGTTCTGCGGGTGGTCAGCCCCATTGCCAGTGCCGATATCAGTCCGAAAGCGGTGGCGCCTATGACCGGGCTGATGCCGATGAAATAACCGATTCCAATACCGCCGAAAGAGGCATGGGCGATTCCGCCGCTGATAAAAACGATTTTCTTGGAAACCACGTATGCACCGATGATACCGCAGGCAATGGATGCCAGAAGTCCTGCCAGCAGGGCATTTTGCATGAAAGGATATCCGAAAATATCAAACACTACTGGTGCTCCTTTAATACCCGGTGCGGAATAGTTCCGTGCGCAATTAGATGAATCGGGCACTGGTAGGTCCCTTCCAGCACTTCCTGCGATATTTCCTTCGGCCCGTGGTAAACCAGCGTCTGATTCAAACATGCGATTTCATCGACATAGATGGAAATCGCCGTAACGTCGTGGGAAACTAGTACGATTGCCATTTCCTTCTGAAACTCTTTAAGCAGGCTGTATAGCTCTCCCTGGACTTTAGGATCTACGCTTTCCATGGGTTCATCAAGAAGAAGCAGCCTTGGGTTGGATGCCAGGGCGCGCGCAATAAAGGCCCTTTTCTGCTGACCGCCTGAAAGCTCTCCGATCTGCCGGTGTTTATATTCCAGCATGCTGACTCTTTCGAGGGCTTCTTCCGCTTTTCTTTTATCTTCCGCGGAATAGCCGTGAAAGAGTCCGGTTCGACTGTAAAGCCCCATCAGGGTTACCTGCCAGACATCTATCGGGAAATTTTTGTCGAAATAGGATTTCTGCGGTACATATCCGATTTGAGAACGGCTTTCAGAAGGGTCTTTCCCCAGCACGGTAACCGTACCGCGCCGGGGTTTTAAAAGACCCAGTATTATTTTAAGCAGGGTGGTTTTCCCACCGCCGTTAGGTCCGATGATACCCAGGAAATCCCTGTCGTGTATGGTAAAGTTGATATCCTGCAACGCCGGGTGATGATTATAATATGCCCAGACATGATTAAATTTTACTATTTCTTCTTGAGCCATGCTTTATTCAAGTTCCAATGCAATAGATGCCGCTACGCTCCTCATGTTGGCAATATAAATGGAAGGTAACGGGTCAAGATATAATACACTACCTCCTATCTCGTCTGCAATTGTCTGAGCGTAGGCACTGGTCTCGTAGGGGGATGCAAAGACATAATTGAGGTCGTTTGCTATTGCCGCATCGATGCACTCCTGGATCTTTTGGGCGGTCGTTTCTTTTCCCTCTTCTTCAACGGATAACTGTATCAGGTTGTATTCAGATGCAAAATAGCCGAAAGCGGGATGATAAATTAAATAGTTGCGGTTTTGATATCCTTCGAATAACCCGGTTATATAGTTGTGAAGCTCTTCGAGTTCTTCGATATAGCTTTCATAGTTTGCAAGATAGTAATCGGCATTTGCCGCATCTATTTCTATTAATCCATGATAAATATTCAGTGCCATTTGCTGGGCGTTTACCGGAGAATTCCAGACATGCGGGTCGTTATTAACGATATCTATCCCCGGAGCGCAGTCGATTACCGTCATATCCGGATTAAGCGAAAGAATATCGTCCATCCATGCAGTTTCGAATTCGATCCCCGAACCTACCTTAACATAGGCTGCGGCGTTGCTGACTTTTACCATCTGGCTGGTGGTTGGTTCGTATGTATGCGGTTCATAACCGGGCGGAACCATTATTGTAACATCCACCTTATTACCGCCGATTTGCCGCACAAAGTCTCCTACGGTGGTAATGGAGGCAATTACCTTCAATGTATCGCCTGTATTTTCGGTGTTCGTAACTGTACTTGTTTGCGTCAGCGTTTCCGTAGCGGTTTTAGTGGCGGTAGTTGTTTTTTCGAGCGTAGTTGTGACGGGTTCGGATTTACATCCTCCCAGCAATCCTGCCAATGCCAAAGCACCCGCACCGGCTATAAAATGTCTTCTGGTTATTTTATTATTTGTTCTCAATTATTATCCTCCAAAATATATATCTAAAACAGAAAGCGGCGTCGACAACCGTTTCTATTCTAAAACCTTAAACTATTATCTTATTGACCGTTAATTGCCAACTCTTGTTCCCGGCACCTGGGACAGAGCCCTACGAATTCAAGGATATGCGTTTTTATGGTAAATCCGGTCTCAGTTGAAATCTTGTTCTTCAGTTCTTCCAGGTTCGGTTCGTCGCAGGGGAAATTGATGACTGTTCCGCAATTCGAACAGAGCAGGTGGTGATGATGCTCAGAGGTGTTTATTTTATATTTATGACAGTCACCGCCGGCGTGAACCTTGCATGCCAATCCCAGATTGTCCAGCATATCGAGCACGCGGTATACGGTTACCATCCCTATATCGGGATGATTGTTTTTCAACCTGTCGTAAAGGTCGGCCGGGGTTAAAAATTCATTGCTCTTAGCAAACTCTTTAACAATTACCAGCCTTTGCGGGGTAGCCTTGTAACCGTTTTGCCTTAATATGGATTTGATTTTATCTTCAGTGAGTTTCATTTTTTAAAATCCTCATGGTTTGCAGGTATTTAATTGATAATATTTTCAATTACGTATGTTAACAGAAGTTACAGGCAATGTCAATACTTTTATCGGCGAATATTGAAATTAGCTGAAAAGGTATTGATTAACTGGTGTAAATAAGTTACACTTATGGTGTATGAGAAGCCGGAATGTAAATATTATAAACAATATTGGTGATTATCGGTCGGCTGCCGCCTCAGCAAGTGAGGGTTTCCGCTGCAGCGGGTTGCTTTGCATAAACCGGCGTATATTGTTTCCGTCCAGATAGGTTTTACCGCTTTAGCGATATTCCCTGAAACGATAAGTAAGTATAAATATCCGCATACAGTTCTTCAGATTAATTTTTGAAGTAGATATATAACACTTATTAATATACGGGGGACAGACAAGTGAATACTACAAATCACAAATTAATAAAAAATCGCCTGGAAAATGACCGCAAGAGGTTGGAAGACCAGCTGGAACAATTAAAAGCCAGCCGGCCGACCGAAAACAGGCGTGAAGGCAGTCCCTTCGGCAAGAGGGAAGAGGAAGCTACCGAAACTGCCGACCTGGAGAATCGCATAGCACTGGAAAAGCGTACCAAAGACCAACTGGCAGAAGTGGAAAGGGCGCTGGAAAAATTTGCAAAGGGTACCTATGGACTTTGTGAGAACTGCGGCAAACCGATAAATCCCGAAAGATTGGAAGCTTTACCACAGGCACTTTACTGCATGGAGTGTAACGCTAATAAAGCAAAGAATGGATAAAATAAAGAGTTTCTTTAAGGAATTTTACCGGCGGGGTTCGGTTTTTCTCTTGATTGCCTTGCCGGTTATAGGGATAGACCAGTTAACAAAATACCTTATTAAGACCAACCTGACGCTCGGCGATTCCTTTCCCGAATCGGGTTATTTCCACATTACTTATGTACAGAACACAGGCGCCGCTTTCAGCATCTTCCGGGAACATACGTATTTACTTTCCATGTTTTCCATAATCGGTGTTATTCTGCTGCTGTTTATCGTATTCTACCTGTCTACCCGCTTCAATTTTTTGCGAAGCCTGCCGGCCAGGATTTCACTCGGACTGATTATGGGAGGAACTGTCGGCAATTTGATCGACAGGTTAAGTTTCGGCTATGTCGTCGATTTCATCGATGTCGATTTCTTTGCCACTTTCAATGTTGCCGATGCCGGGATTTCCGTGGGGGCGGTGCTTTTGGCTTTAACATATATCAGGCTTGCCAAAGATTGACGGGTTACGGTTATGGAAGAAGAAATCCGCGAATTGCTGGTGGATGGGGCAGGGGAGCGGCTGGATAAATATATCGCCTCGAAACTCCCTTCGTATTCGCGCAGTTTTATACAGAAACTGATCGACGAAAAAAAGGTCACCGTTAACGATCAGGCGGAAAAAGCCGGTTACAAGCTCAGTACCGGCGAGCGTATTGTAATCTGTATACCCTGCATCGATACAACCGGGCTTAAAGCCGAACCGATACCGCTCGATATCCTCTACGAAGACGATGACCTTTTGGTGATCGATAAACCTGCCGGGCTTACGGTACACCCCGCTCCGGGGCACTCCGAGCATACGATGGTCAATGCCGTCCTGTCTCATTTTCCCGAATTAGCCGACAGCGGCGGGGAGCGTCTGCGTCCCGGAATAGTTCACAGACTGGACAAAGATACCTCGGGCCTGGTAGTAGTTGCCAAGAACAGGGATGCGCTGGCAAATCTTTCCGAGCAGTTTAAGTCCCGTTCGGTGCAAAAAATCTACCTGACACTGGTTAAAGGGCATTTAAAACCGGAGACCGGACTTATAGAAGCCAACCTGGGGAGGGATAAAGGAAACCGCAAGCGCATGGCAATTACCGAAGACGGCAAGGAAGCGCGTACGCGTTACCGGGTTATCAAATACTTTAAAGACGGCTATACGCTGCTGGAAATCACGCTGGAGACAGGACGTACCCATCAGATCAGGGTGCACCTGGCGGCTATCGGTTTTCCGGTAGTCGGCGATATAACATACGGTATCAAGTCTCCGTTTCTTGCCCGTCAATTCCTGCACGCTCATCGCATCGGCTTTTATCTTCCATCATCCGCTAAATTCGTATCGTTTCAATCAGAGCTTCCGGACGATTTAAAACAGGCGCTGGAACACATCGAATAAACCGTTTTTATTTATACCTAGATTGTTATTTGTTGTGGTGATAGAATATAGATAGCGTTTGCAGGGTATCCAGGGCGGGGGATTATAATGCAGCAGGAAGAATCTGGCGGTATTGTTCTCGAATTTGCCGGCTTCTGGCGGAGATTTGCCGCTTTCATGATCGATGCGGCGATTTTATACGTAGTTACGTCCGTCTTTATCCCGTTCCGCAATCTGGGATATTTAAGATTATGGAATCCTGATATATTTTCAGATATTTCCGGTTGGTTGATCCTGCCCCAGATTATACTTTGCAATCTGCTGGCGCTGGTAATTATCATAGGTTATTTTGTTATTTTATGGGTATGGCGCGGTCAAACCTTGGGAAACATGATAATGAATATAAAAGTCATTCGCCCCGACGGCACCAATCTGACGTTCGGTATTGCATTTCTGAGGTATCTCGGGTACATCGTATCGGCGATACCGCTGTTTCTTGGTTTTATCTGGATTGCCTTCGACAAGCAAAAGCAGGGATTTCATGATAAAATTGCAGGAACGTTTGTGGTGATCATACCGCAGCAAAAGATTAAAGTAACCAATCCCACCGGAGCCGGGGCGTAAAAGATTTGTAAATCTGTTATAATAAATGTTTGATAGGATACAGTTATGAGCGATAAAATCAGAGTACGTTATGCACCAAGCCCCACAGGTTACCCCCATGTAGGCAATATCAGAACGGCTTTGTTCAACTGGCTTTTCGCCCGTCATCACGGCGGCAGTTTCATCGTGCGTATCGAGGATACCGATGTTGCCCGTACGGTCGAGGGCGCGGTAGAAGCCATTTTAGACGGATTGCGCTGGCTCGGAATTGATTGGGATGAGGGACCTGAGGTCGGCGGCAATTTCGGTCCTTACGTACAATCGCAGCGGCTGGATAAATACAAAACCGCAGCTAAAAAGTTGATCGAGCAGGGCGACGCCTATTATTGCTACTGCACATCGGAACGGCTCGAAGAGATGCGCAACGAGCAGATGAAAAACAAACAGCCGCCGGGTTATGACAGGCGCTGTCGTGATTTATCGGTAGCTGAGAGCACCCTGAAATGGATGTCGGGGATGAAGAGGGTAGTGCGTTTCAGGACTCCGCTGGCGGGGAAAACCAATTTCCACGATATCATACGCGGCGATGTTTCATTCGATAATTCAACTATCGACGATTTCGTCATTTTAAAATCTGACGGCTTCCCGACTTATCACCTGGCAAGCATTGTCGATGATCATGAAATGGGGATAACGCATGTATTAAGGGCCGAGGAATGGCTTTCGAGCACCCCCCGACACCTGATGCTTTATAAAGCCATGGGATATAAACCGCCGGAATTTGCCCATCTGCCGATGCTGCTCGGCACCGACCGGTCGAAGCTCAGTA
Source organism: uncultured Dehalococcoidales bacterium (assembly GCA_964528955.1). GTDB lineage: Bacteria > Chloroflexota > Dehalococcoidia > Dehalococcoidales > UBA5627 > UBA5627. The sequence goes on from CAZGVH010000041.1 coordinate 7,679, forward strand.
AGCGTCACGGTTCGGTATCCATCATCGAATACAAGGAGCAGGGATATTTGCCGGAAGCCATGGTAAACTTCCTGTCGCTTCTAGGCTGGTCGCTCGATGGCAAAACCGAATTGATGACCGTCAAGGAAATAATCAAGAACTTTTCGCTCGGCAGGGTAAACT
>CAZGVH010000042.1:0-7781 GCA_964528955.1 uncultured Dehalococcoidales bacterium
TGCGCTTGACGTTCAAGTCGATGCCGCTCTTGTAATCGAAGTAATCGTTGATGGCATTGACGCTGCCGTGAGTCAACGTTAAACCGAGACCGGCAAGCAAAGCATACCAGACATTGAAAGAACCGTAGTACCAGGCAATGGCTGTACCCAGAAATGTAAGAACGACTGACAGGATAAGGAATTGTGGCCTTGTTTCCTTAAACCACAACGCTAATTTGCCCATATTCCCTCCTTTTTATACGGTTAACTTGACTTCATCCCCTATTTTAGCATTAAGCAGGGAACAGGCACTACCGCCCCTGAGCGCTATTTCAAGATACCCGTTGCTGCCGATATAAGCCAGCAGGCCGCCGCTGTCGGCATAAGTACGGCTTAATCCCTTGATAATTTCACTAGCCACCCTGATAAGACATTTATTCGAATGGATATCGCCGGATTGAATATTGGTTATCAGGTTGCCGAAGTTGTCAATATGGATGATATTTCCAATTAAAGCACCGTCGGAATACCTGTTCGGCTGCGGTAAAGGAAGCATTTCGATAGTGTTGACCCGTTCTCCGAAGTTTTCCAGGCGTTCGCCCATCGAAAGAGCCGCAGCTACCGGGGCAAAAATATCCCTTCCGTGAAAAGTAGCGCTGGCATTGGTTCTCCAGAATCGAGGATTCGTAATCCTGACTACTTCCAGGTTCAAATCAGGGGTGAATGCCTCGATAATCGAAACCGGCCCTATGGAAGTCACCGGTTTGACAAGGTATGGCTGAAGGAGATAACTCAATGACCCGTTATCGGGAGTTATAAAATAACCGAAAGGAGTCTTCGCTATAATCGCAGAACGCTTCGTTCCGACACCGGGGTCGACAACTACGATATGAATTGTATCCGGAGGGAAATAGCGGGCGGTTGTCCCGATTATAAAAGACGCCTGATTGATATTTTGAGGACTGGTGTTATGACAGATATCGACCAGGGTTACCTCGGGATTGATTCCGAGTATAACCCCTTTCATCGAAGCGACATATCCGTCACACAAACCGAAATCGCTGGTCAGTGTTATTACGGAACGCATACCGTCAACCCTCAACTTAGTTCAGTTTGAGTAACAGGAGAGCAACAGCAATAAATAAAATAACGATTACGATAGTTAACTGGAATATGGTCTTTTCAAGACCGCGTCTGGTGCGGTAAACGGAATCGGCCTGCCCGAAGATACCCCCCAATCCCCCGCTGCCCTTTGACTGCAGCAGTATCAAAACCACCAGCGCTACCGAAAGCACCATCTGAGCAATAATTAAATAGGTATCCATATTATCCTTCCTCTAGTTTCTTTTTAAGTAATTCGGCAGCCATATTGGGATTGGTTCTGCCGCGGGTTGCGCGCATCATCTGCCCGACCAGGAATTTAAGCGATGCTTCCTTCCCCGCCCGGTAGTCTGCTACCGCCTGCGGGTTGGCAGCGATGATTTCCGCCGCAGATTTTTCGATTTCCGAGCTATCGTTTATCTGCCCCAATCCCTGCTCTTTAATTATAGCATCGGCATCCCTGCCGCTCTTATACATTTCTTCCAGTACCGCCTTGGCGCTGGCCGTGCTGACCGTACCGGCAGCGTTCACTTCCAGCAAACGCACCAGGCACTCGCAGGTTACCCTGCGACCGAATTCTTCGATATCCGCCGATTCGGCATTCATGATGCCGCTGGCAGGACCTAAAAGCCAGTTGGCGATTTCTTTCGGCTGGATATTCTTGTTTACCTTTACCGCTTTCTCGAAATACTCTGCCATAGCTTTAGAAACAGTCAGCAGATTGGCATCGTACAGAGGCAGACCGTACTGCGACATGAAGCGGTCGCGGCGCGCTTCGGGCAATTCCGGCAGCTTCTTTCTGACCTGTTCCACCCAGTCGGCAGATATGGTTAAAGGAGGCAGGTCGGGTTCCGGGAAATAGCGGTAATCGTGCGCATATTCCTTGCTGCGCTGCGAAACCGTCTTGCCGGATTCCTCCACCCAGCCCCTGGTTTCCTGCGGTATCTTTTCTCCCTTGGTAAATGCCTTGCGCTGCCTTTCGGCTTCATACTCGAGCGCTTTATAAACAGCCTTGAAGCTGTTCATATTCTTTACTTCCACCTTGGAAAGGTATTCCGCAGTGCCGACGGGGCGGATGCTGATATTGGCATCGCAGCGGAAACTCCCCTCCTCCATGTTGGCGGTAGAGACACCCAGGTATTGCAGTATGCTGCGCAGTTTTACCAGGTATTCACGGGCTTCTTCAGGGGAGCGTAAATCGGGCTCGCCCACGATTTCCATCAGCGGCATACCGGCGCGGTTGACATCTACGTGAGTAAATGATTCCCCGTTTTCAGCGGGATGATGCGACAACTTGGCGACATCCTCTTCCAGGTGAACGCGGGTTATGCCGGCTTTCTTTTTCTGCCCGCCGGCCTCGATTTCCATCCAGCCTTTGACTCCTACCGGATGGTCGAACTGGGATATCTGGTACCCTTTCATTAGATCGGGATATGGGTAGTTCTTGCGGTCGAACTTGGTGTATTCCGATACGCTGCAGTTCAATGCCAGCGCCGTCATCATGCCGAATTCGACTGCCTGCCTGTTGACGGTAGGCAAAGTACCCGGCATACCCATGCAGACCGGACAGACATGCGTATTGGGGGTATCGCTGGAATAATCCGCACTGCAACGGCAATACATCTTGCTTTTGGTCATCAGCTGGGCATGCACTTCCAGCCCGATTATCGTTTCGAATTCCATATCTACTACATCCCTGAATTTGAATAACCTATTCAGTATAACAACTCTGCGATTAACTGACAAGGCAATATGAAGCCCGTGGTCATGAGGATTGATTTAACCAATTGTATAAAACTAAAAACCGGGGACGGGCGGAGCCTTCCTCTTGTGTTCGCTGGCGGCAAACATGGTTTCTATTTTACGCCTGACGGAGTCTGCGGCTTTATTGTTCAGGATGTATTCGTCTATTTCCTGGTAGGTCAATCCCATCTCGGTTTCATCCGTCTGCCCGTGCCATAATCCGGCTGACGGCGGTTTTGAGATTATTTCTTCGGGAATTCCAAAATAAACGGCCAGTTCTCTGACCTGCGCTTTTACCAGGTTTCCCAGCGGAAGAATATCGACGCCGCTGTCTCCGTACTTGGTAAAATAACCGGTAACCAGTTCGCTCTTGTTGCCGGAGCCGATTACCATGTAACCGAGTTGGTTGGCGTGGGCATACAGGGTTATCATGCGCAGCCTGGCCTTGATATTGGCCTGCGTCAATTTTGAAAGCGGGGACTCTAAAACTCCGGACATTATTTGTATAACGCTGTCATAGAGGCTGTCAAGCGCTATTTTTCTTGTTTTAATCGCAAATTTGGAGGCGACTGCCATGGCGTGTTGTTCATCCTGTTCGATACTGTGACAGGGCATGACCAGCCCCAGGGAAGAATTCTCGAACGCCTTTTTCGAAAGTACGGCGATTAAGGATGAGTCGATGCCTCCGCTCATGCCGAAGACCGCGCCTTTTAACCCGGCAGACAATACGCGTTCCTTTATCCATAAAACCAGCTTATCGGACAGTTCCTTGCTATCCATTGCATTAACCCCCGCTTTATTTACGATAATTCAGTATATATCTTGAAAAGCGTCCGGTCAAAATATCCCATAGTCTATTTTGACTTTGTAAAGAATGCAGACTAGAATCATATTAGAGGTAACAAATGCCGATATACGAATATTTCTGCCCCGGATGCAAATCCAAGTTCGAATTATTGCGCCTGATGAGTGAAGCAGACGCAGAGGCGGTATGCCCGGTATGTAAAACACCATCGAGCAAGACGCTCTCGAAATTTGCCTGCTATACCAAAGATGCCGCCGGCTCAGGCACTGCAGTAGGCGGCAGCAGTTGTTCCGGCTGCAGCGCCACCAATTGCGGAAGCTGCGGACATTAAAATAAAATTTATCCCAGTATACGGAGGGGGTATGAACAGAAAGAATCTTGGAATTATCCCGATTGTTGCCGGAATTTTTATTTTATCCTTTTTTCTGACCGGATGTCAGAGCACAATTAGCCAGGGGGAAGAAATATCCCTACGCATCGGTCAATCCGTTTCCATTGAAGGCGAAGACCTGCATATTACATTTGCGGGAGTATCCGGCGACAGCCGTTGCCCGGCCGATGCGATATGCATCTGGGCAGGAGAAGTCACCTGCCGCGTGGAAATCGAACAGGATGAGAGAACATCTTTCCTGAATTTCGTATATCCCGGATCAACCGATACCTACAGCCAATTGCTATACAAAGAACACACCTACAATTTTAAAGTCCAACCCTATCCCTATTCAGACAAACCGATAGCCGATAGCGAATACAGGTTGATTCTGACGGTAGATTAACATCCGGGACTTTTTTCTATCGTATTGATACCCGTCGTCCTAACTTTTTACGGTAAAACCCGTTATATCTAGTACAAGGATATAAAAATAAAGGAGGACATCATGAGGGATTCGATCAACAGGGCGCTATTCCAGGTCAGGTGGCTTTTTATGGGGCCTCAAAGAAGGTATGCTTACCTTTGGAACAGAACCAGAGAGAGCATGAGATACTAAATTGTCAAAAGATATGGCAGTTAACAGTATAAAGACTAAGCCAAACCGACGAAGCCGCTCCCTTTACAGCGGGGACAGGTTACCAGAGCGGCTTTGTCGGCGTGCGTAAACGGTGACTTGGGATTTGCCCACAGAGGCAATTCCTTTTTAACCTTGCCCTTTCCGCCGCATAACGGACATTTCGCCACAACCGACATTCCCATCTTTATTCCATTGGTAAACAGGTATTATCCCGCTTTTTCATAAACCACCACGATACGCTCGCGATTATAAATGCGCTGACCGCAATTGCGATCGCAATATAAATTACGCAATCGTACCAGAAACCGCCGGGAAACATCATTATCAGGTAATCCGTATTCGGATCCAGCAGCCAGAAATCATTGGCAAAGCTGATCATGTGGAAAGCGGTAAAAAAGACATTGAAATCGGCGACTGCCATGATTCCAAGTATCAATATCAGTCCGATCGTAATACTGCCGCCGCGAAAAAGAGACGCTGAAAGCGGTCTAATAAATTCATTTCTGCGGTAATAGAGGTTTAAAGCTATATACATCAGGATGAAAATACCGGTTCCCAGCAGAACATAGTAATCCAGCCTTACCAGCGCTTTTACGTCCTTCATATGCGCTACTTCTTTTTCATTGAAAAGCACGAAATCGGCGCCGTCTTTAACGACGGTTACCGATAAATATTCTTCGGAAGAATTGAAATAGCGGATTATCTGCGTCGCCGCTTTATCCAGTTCGGCTTTATCGATGCCGGTCGTTTCTTCCACCCCGTAAGTATTGAAACTGTGTTCGTACAGCCACTGGCTGTTGATAGCGACGGCTATAAAGCCGGTAAACAGGAAAAACGGGATGCATAGTATAAAAACCCATCTGGAAATAAATTTAAGATAATTCATACCTTTTATAACTCCACGGCTAGATTGTACTACTAATCGGGAGGAAACAGCTAATCGAAGCGATAAGATATCCCCCGGTTCCGCTGCGGATAATCGGGGATATTTTGCTTATCAATATGTAAAAAGCCTTATGTTTTATTCGGTTTCTTCTACTAAGGGAATATTGAATATCGGCATTCCGGAACCGTCGGACGGCACAACATAAATGGTGCTGGGATTGTTTTTAAGCATTTCTATCCAGTACCAGTAGAGGTACGATTCGGTAATCGAATCGGCGATAATCTGGTTGGCGTCGGCGATACCCTGGGCTTCGATTACTTTTCTCTGCGCTTCATATTCTGAAGTCTGTAAAACATATTCCATGCGCAGCGCTTCCTGTTCTGCCGCTTTCTTCAATTCGATCGATTCCACCAACTGGTCGGGCAACACAACATCTCTCAAGAGCACCGATTCTACGACAATATTATACTGTGCCAGCTTTGTGGAAAGGTCGGAGTAAATTTCACTCTCTACGATGGCTTTGCCTTCACCGTATATTTCGGCAGCCGAATGCTGAGATACGACATCCCTCAGGGTGGAACGGATTTGCGGTAAAACTACGATCTGCTGGTAATCGCCGTCCTCCCCGATGTTTTGCCTGATAGACCATGCCTTGCCTGGATCTATCTTGTACTGAACCGATAAATCCAGTGTTATATACAACCCCTCGTTAGTAACGTTCTGAACGGACGAACCATGCGTAATATCAGTTGAGGATTCACCGCTGCCAGCCATGGTAAAAACCTGCGTCTTGGCGTTGTACCCGTAGATAGTCACCCAGGGGGCTTTAATATGCAACCCCTCAGTATACTGCTTTTGCGAGATACCGCCGCCGAGCGGGTCGAACCTGACGCCGACGACACCGGCAGGAACCGTAAAAAATGATTTAAATCCGCCGATAACGAGGATAACCAGTATGATGACACCTATAATTATAAAACCCGGCCTGTTATACTTTTTCATCGAAACCTCCAAACATATTCCGTTTATACGGTTATAATCATACCAGATAACTTTACAAATTGTTTATAATTTTTTTACCGCTCGTACAGGGGAACCGAAAAATTAAGATTAAACCCCGCTGACCGGGTGCAGCTCACCCGTTATCCTCACCTTTCGCTTTTAATGTCTTTATCATCTGCATCAGTAAAGACACTTCGCTTTCGCTCAATTTATCTATATTATCGATGCCTTTTTTTATTTCGGATACCATGCTGCTTTTAAAGTCTTCGTTTTCCCTGTGCTGTTTAATTCTCGATTCGACCAGTGTAGCGCTTACCTGGGATATAAAAGCCGTCATCACCCCTATGCCGATAACCATTAGAAACATACCCATAATGCGCGCCGCCAGGCTGGAGGGAACGATATCGCCGTAGCCGACTGTGGTAACTGTGGAGATGCTCCACCAGACAGCATCCGAAAAGTTGGTTATCCTGGCGTTTTCCACCCCGCTGTCAAGCACTAACGCGGCAAAGGCTCCGACAAAGATTATGCCGAATGTAATACCGAGAAGGGTAAGCAATTTGCTTCTTCTGATAAATTTATCCGATATAGAAATTACCCGTTTCATTCTGGCTAATATCAGTATTACCCTGACCAAGCGCAGAGCACGGAATGCCACCGCTAAGGCAGGTATGGATCCCAAAGCGTATAAGGCAAGAGCCGGTATCATCGCCAGAATCTCGAACCAGTTGTCTTTCATGAACTGTGATTTACTCCGGCTTTCTTTCATTCTCCGGAAAAAATCAATAGCGAAAACGATACATATCACAAGGTCTGTTATATATACCGCCATTAGCCACCCGTGTGACAAAGTGACAAGAGATTCGATAGCTACCAATATGATGGAAACGATAGCCAGTACTGCGATGACAACTTCCATTTGCTTAATTTTATTTATTTTTACCATTACCAACCTCCCGGACGGCTAATCTATTTTTAGTACGAATAACATTTAAAAAATGGTCACTTTTCCAATGACCATAATAATAATAGCAAAGTTGCCCGAACAATATGAATACCCTATAACTGCTGGTTTAATAAAAATAAACCATATATTATTAATGGATTACAGGTAAATTATCCCGGGAAGACGGAGGCCTGAAAAGCCTTTATTATGTTATAATTAGCGGGATTACAACTTCGAAAGGATTCAATGCTTGTTTACCCATCTGCACGTTCATAGCGAATACAGCCTGCTTGACGCCATGTGCCACAT
>CAZGVH010000043.1:0-7719 GCA_964528955.1 uncultured Dehalococcoidales bacterium
GCCGCACCCGCAAGGAGATGCCCGCCAGCGATGAGGAAATCGAGGGTTGTATCGAGGAAGGCGTTAACATTATCTACCTTGCCGCGCCCGATAAGATACTAAAAGACGGAAAAACCCTGAAACTGCAATGCGTCCGCATGCAACTGGGTGAACCGGATGCCTCGGGCAGGCAGCGCCCCGTTCCTGTCGAGGGCAGCGAATTCACTGAAACCTATGACACCATTATTTCCGCCATCGGGCAGACTGCAGATATTCCATTGGGATTCAATATCGAAGCCACCAAAGGCAACAGGCTTCCTGTTGGAAATGACAGGGCTACCATCAGGGACGGCATATACGGCGGCGGCGATGCCGTCAGCGGCCCGGCAACTATCATCGAAGCCATCGCTTCGGGCAGAGCCGGAGCCATAGCTATAGATAAATACCTCGGCGGCAAGGGTATTATTGATGATAAGTTAGCCCCTGCTAACGATTCCTGCGACTGCATCGGATGTGAAAAAGGCTTTGCGGCGCTAAAGCGTGAAGAAATACCTGTTATTGATATGGAAGAACGCAAAACCAGCTTCGAGGTCGTGGAAAACAACTACAGCGAGGATTCGGCGGTTAAAGAATCTGCAAGATGCCTGCAATGCGACCTGAGAATTAAGATTTCTTCCGTCAAATTCCCCCCGAAACGTGAGACGACTAAGGGGAGATAGGATTTTTCTATAGGATTTCAAATGCCCTGCCGTTTTCAGACAGGGCATTTTTTATTGTCATGCTGAATTCGTGAAGAACGAACGAAGTCCCGATGAATCGGGATTTCGTTCCGCCTTGCCGGAACTCAACATCCGGAGTGGGAAAAAACCAACGTCTTTGCGAGGAATCCCGACTTGTCGGGATGACGCGGCAATCTCTTTGATTCAATTAAATAAATGCAAAAGCTATGTTATATTCAACTCTAGAAATTGCTTCCCCTTACCTTCGGGAATGGATTCGCAAAGACAGCATTTGACAACGCCCCTATATATTCCCTATAATCAAAATAATTACATAAAACTAAAGGCTGAGAACGAGACAAGTATTCTCCAAGCGAAGCTCAGAGAGCCGAGGAAGGTGTGAGTCGGCGCTGGCGCGGGGGTTGAATGGACTCGGGAGCTGCACCCGAAAGCGAAAGCGAGTAGGTACTGACGGAAAGAGCACCGTTAACGAAGCTCAGGGTATCGCTGAATAAGCCGTACCTGATAGAGATAATTGCATTATTGCAGTTAATTAGGGTGGTACCGCGAAGATAGACCTCTCGCCCCTATGGCGAGGGGTTTTTTATTTTCGGAGGTTTTTTATGTACCACCCGACACTGGAAGAAGTTAAAGAGTTAAAAGCACAGGGCAATATGGTGCCCGTGTATCGCGAACTGGTCGCCGACCTGGAGACGCCCGTCTCCGCATTCTTAAAAATCAACCGAGGCGGCTATTCATTTTTACTGGAAAGCGTAGAGGGCGGCGAACGCGTCGCCCGCTACAGTTTCATCGGCACCGAGCCTTATAAGACCGTATCCACATATGGCAAAGACAACATCGACACTCTATCTGTCGTCTCGAAAGAGATGCAGCAGTTCAAGGTCGTAAACATCGACGGACTGCCGAGGTTCTGCGGCGGAGCGGTCGGCTACCTGTCATACGAAGCCGTCTGCCGCTTCGAAAAACTGCCATCCCCTGCAACCGACAACCTCGAAGTTCCGGAATCATTCTTTATGCTGGCGGATACCCTGCTGGTATTCGACCATGCCACACATCATATCAAAATCATGAGTTATGCTCATCTGGATGAAGACGATGTCGAAACTGCCTATAGAAAAGCGATAGAACGCATCGAGGAACTGGCAGAAAGACTCAGGCAGCCGCTTAACCCGTCGAACCACAAAGATTCTATAAGCAAATCCGCAAATTCCGTAACGGGTATGACTTCAAATTATACTAAAGAGGAATTCGAAAGAAGCGTTCTGAAAATAAAAGATTACATCACTGCCGGAGACGCCATACAGGTAGTACTCTCCCAGCGTTTCTCACAGCCGACTAATGCAACGCCCTTCGACCTGTACCGCTCACTGCGCACCATTAACCCGTCGCCCTATATGTTTTTCTTCGATTTCAAGGATTTCCAGATTATCGGGGCATCCCCCGAAATACTGGTAAGAGCCGAAGACGGCAACGTGATGACCCGCCCGCTGGCTGGCACCAGGCCGAGAGGCAAAACTCCTGTCGAGGACGCCGCATTGGAAGATGAACTCAAGAAAGACGAAAAGGAATGCGCCGAGCACATCATGCTGGTGGATTTGGGACGCAACGATATCGGCCGGGTTAGCTGTCCGGGGACGGTTAAGGTCAGCGAACTGATGACGGTGGAGCGCTATTCACACGTAATGCACCTGGTTACCCACGTGCAAGGGAAATTGAGCAAAGAGATGAACTCTTTCGATGCCCTGAAAGCCTGCTTCCCGGCCGGAACAGTATCCGGCGCGCCCAAAATCCGCGCCATGGAAATCATTGCCGAACTGGAGCCAGAAAAGAGAGGCCCGTACGCCGGAGCCGCCGGTTACTTCTCATTCAACGGCAATATGGATATGGCGATCACCATCAGGACTATCGTCTATAAGAATAAAACGGCTTACGTACAATCGGGATGCGGCATCGTCTATGATAGCGTTCCCGAAAAGGAATACGAGGAAACCATGAATAAGGCAAGGGCCTTGCTTAAAGCGGTAAATCAGGCAGGAAGCTATGCTCATGACTAAAGAAGAAAGGTTCTTATCAATTATGATTGCAATAAATAATAATTTGAGCCGCTATGGATTCGACAAGCTCACCACGAGCGGCTTCTCCCTTCCGCTCACCCTGAGCCTGTCGAAGGGTTTAAGAGCGGAAGCAACCAGAATTGATTAATATGAGGAGGAAATATGTTATTAATCATCGATAACTACGACAGCTTTACCTATAACCTCTCGCAGTATTTAAGCGAACTGAAAGAGGAGGTTATGGTGGTGCGAAACGATAAGATAACTATCGAGGAAATCGAAACGCTCAATCCCGAAAGGATTGTTATATCCCCCGGCCCCGCCACCCCGCTGCAGGCAGGTATCTCGAACGATGTTATCAGGCATTTCAGCGCAACAGTGCCGATACTGGGAGTGTGCCTGGGGCATCAGTGCATCGGCCACGTTTTCGGCGGAAAAGTCGACCTTGCCAAGAGCGTCATGCACGGTAAATCCTCTTTAATTCACCATACCGACAAGGGCGTTTTCGAGGGTATGCCCAACCCCTTCTCAGCCATCCGCTATCACTCTCTTATGGTTTATAAAGAAGGATTGCCGGATTGCCTAGAAGTAACCGCATGGACAGATGACGGAACGATAATGGGGCTGAGACATAAAGAATACCAGGTTGAAGGGATTCAGTTTCACCCTGAATCCTTTATGACCGAAAAGGGTATGAAACTGCTGGAAAACTTTCTAAATAACAGCAAAGTGAGGGTCTAAAAATGATTAAGGAAGCTATAAAAAAACTGGTTGAAAAAGAGTCTTTGACTGTAGACGAGGCATCTGCCGTGATGGAAGAAATCATGAGCGGCGAAGCCACCCCTTCTCAACTGGCTTCGTTTATCACCGCACTCAGGATGAAAGGGGAAACGGCTGACGAAATCATCGGTCTGGCAAAAACAATGAGAGCCAAGGCTATTCCGGTAGCTTTCGAGGAGCCCTCACTGGATACTTGCGGCACCGGGGGCGACTGCGCCGGAACATTCAATATCTCGACAACCGCCGCCTTTATTGCCGCCGGAGCCGGGATTAAAGTTGCCAAACACGGCAACCGCGCCATGTCCAGCTGCTGTGGCAGCGCCGATGTGCTGGAAGCACTGGGTGTAAAAATAGAATTGACCGCCGGACAGGTCGCACAGTGCATTGAAGAAGCCGGCATCGGCTTTATGTTTGCGCCCGCCTTCCATCCTGCCATGAAATATGCGGCAGCGACACGCAGGGAAATCGGCATACGAACTGTCTTTAATATTCTCGGCCCGCTCACTAACCCTGCAGGGGCAAAATACCAGGTTCTGGGCGTTCCCAGCGACGGGCTGGTGAAAAAGCTGGCAATCGTTCTTAAAGGACTGGGATGTGAACATGCACTGGTAGTCCACGGTGAGGACGGAATAGACGAGTTTACGATAACGGGACAGACACACATATGCGAAGTCAATAACGGAGCAATAGAGTGCTATTATGTAAAGCCTGAAGATTTCGGACTGCAAAAAGATACTGTTGGAAGCCTGAAGGGTGGTAATGCACAGGAAAATGCCCGCCTGCTCAGGCGCATACTGGACGGAGAGAAAATACCGCAACGCAATATCGTGCTTATGAACGCCGCCGCTGCACTGGTTGCCGGAAATAAAACGACAGACTTGGCGGATGGGGTTAGATTGGCAGCGGAGATTATAGACAACGGTTTTGCTAAAAACAAACTGGAGCAGATGATTAAGGTGAGTAATAGGTGCTAATAAGAATGTCATTGCGAGATCCCGACTAGTCGGGACGAAGCAATCTCTACCGTTGTATATAATATGGCTACCGTATTTATAAAGTTGAAACAAAGAGATTGCCGCGTCGTTCGTTAAATACTCACTCCTCGCAACGACTGATAGTGTATTGTCATGCTGAATTCGTGAAGGACGAATGAAGCATCCGGGGTTGGGGGTATAACAAAGTGGTAAAGGGAAAACATAATGATTCTTGATGAAATAGTCGAATATACAAAAAAGGCGCTGAAACATACCAAGGACAGTATGCCCGTGAACAAACTGAACGAAATGGCGTTTGCCCAGCCACGTACAAAATCACTGGCAGAAGCGCTTATCGGCAACAATATAAAACTTATAACCGAGGTAAAAAAAGCATCGCCGTCAAAGGGCGTTATCTGTCATGACTTCGACCCGCTAAAAATAGCGCAAACGTACGCCGCCAACGGCGCTGCCGCTATCTCGATTTTAACGGAAGAAAAGTACTTCCAGGGCAGTTTCGATTACCTCAAAGAAATCAGGGATACGCTTGGAGAGAACAGTCCGCCCCTGCTGAGAAAGGATTTTATCTTCGACCCTTACCAGGTTTTCCAAGCGCGCGCCTACGGCGCCGATTGCCTGCTTCTGATAGCGGCAATATTACCGCCGCCTGCCATGAAATACCTGCTTGAGTTGAGCCGCGACCTGGGAATGGATTGCCTGGTGGAAGTACACGATGAAAAAGAACTGGAAACAGTTCTTGAAAGCAATGCCGGAATCATCGGTATCAACAACCGCGACCTGCGTACTTTTAAAACGGATTTAAACGTTACAAAAAGACTTAAAAAGCTGATACCCGATGATAGAATAGTCGTCAGCGAAAGCGGTATCTGCAGTAAAGAAGATATTATTGAATTGCAGTCCTGCGGCGTAACCAATTTTTTGGTCGGTGAAGCCCTGACTTCCAGCCCGGATATAGCTGTAAAGATGAGGCAATTGCTATGACGAAAATCAAAATTTGTGGAATAACACAGGTTGAAGATGCTGTAGCTGCAACCGTCACCGGAGCCGATTTCCTGGGATTGGTCTTTGCACCCAGCAAACGCCTGGTAGATGCGGAAAAGGCACTGCAGATTACGGCAGTCATCCGCAGCATTGATAAAAGACCGCTGGTCGCCGGGGTCTTTGTAAATCTGCCTGCTTGCGAAGTAAATAAGACCGCACGTTATTGCCATCTCGATTACGTACAAATTAGCGGAAATGAAGATTGGGACTACTGCAGAGATATCGAATTCCCGATTATAAAGGTTATTCATATACATGACGGATGCTATTCAGGACAGATTGTTAAAGAGATCGAGGACGGATACAAAGCAGCCCTGAAATTTAAACCTTTATTCCTGCTTGATACCGGTAAAAACAATCATTTCGGGGGAACCGGGCAGGTATTCGACTGGAATCTTGCCGCAGAAATCGCCGGGGTTTATCCAGTTATCGTCGCCGGAGGATTATCACAGGATAACGTCAGTCAATTAATAAAAATCGCTCGCCCGTGGGGTGTCGATGTTTCCAGCGGTGTGGAAACCGGCGGGATAAAAGATACGGAGAAAATCAGGTCTTTCATAGATACCGTTAGAAAGACAGAGGAGTAAAGTTTACTAACAAGAAAAATAAGAGATGGGAGAAAAAGGGGATTGCGTTAAAATCCCCCTTGATCCCCCTTTTTGAAAGTGGGAGAATCCCTCTCTTTTTAAATACAGCTATAAAATAATTATTCGTATAAAATTGAAGGACAAAACAAGATAGTCATTTCCCTCTTTGGTAAAGAGGGAGTGAGGGAGATTTATAAGACAATCGGATTAATAAATACTTTAAAGGCAAAAATGACGGATACAGGAGTAAAACTATGCTGGTAATAATGAAAAACGATGCCACCGATGAACAAGTGCAGCGCGTAATCGAAGAAATCAAGAATATGGGCTATCGCGGCGTTCCCATGCCCGGCGCTATCCGCACTGCTATATGCATCATCGGAAACAAGGGCGCAGTCGAGGAATCACGCCTGCGCCCGCTTGCAGGAGTTAAGGAACTGATCCCAGTAACCAAGCCGTACAAGCTGGTCAGCCGTGAAACGCATCCGCAGGATACCGTTATCACGATTGAAGGCGTTAAAATCGGTGGCGGGAATAAGCCGGTCATCATGGCAGGCCCTTGCGCCATCGAGAATGAGAAGCAGGCCATCACCACTGCCGAAATAGTGAAAAAATACGGGGCAAAGGTCTTCCGGGGCGGGGCATTCAAACCGAGGACTTCACCTTATAGCTTCCAGGGAATGGGAATCGACGGGCTTAAAATCCTTAAAAAGGTGCATGACGAAACCGGCTTGCTGACGATAACCGAAGCCACCGACCACATTAATATGGACGATGTCGAGCAATATGCCGATATCATACAAATCGGCGCGCGCAATATGCAGAACTATTCGCTTTTAAGACGCGCCGGGGAAGCTAAAAAGCCGGTACTTCTAAAGAGGGGACTGGCAGCCACCATCGACGAACTGCTGATGTCAGCTGAATATATCATGGCGGGCGGCAATCACAAGGTAATCCTGTGCGAACGCGGTATCCGCACCTTTTCGGACAACATGCGCAATACTCTCGATATCGGCGCCATTCCATCGATCAAGGAAGCCAGCCATCTGCCGGTTGCGGTAGATCCCAGCCACGCCGCCGGAAAAAGGGATTACGTTCTTCCCCTTTCCAAAGCGGCGATTGCTGTCGGCGCCGACGGGTTGTTAATCGAGGTGCACCACGACCCGCTGCACGCCCTTTCGGACGGCATGCAATCGCTCTTCCCCGAACAGTTTGCCAAACTGATGGAGGAGATTAAATATATTTATAGATAATAATTACAGATTCCGCTTACCCTTCGACAAGCTCAGGGCGAACGGAATCCAAACTGTCATGCTGAATTCGTAAAGGACGAATGAAGGATCAGGGGTTGGGGGAAGCGTATAATTCCCCCTCCCCCAAGATCCTTCGGTCGTTTCACTCCCTCCAGGATGACAGAACTAATAAAGCTGCTCATCCTGAGCTTGTCGAAGGAAGCGGCGGTGACAAGTTAATATAAATCGATTTTACAGGAGGAATAACATGCAACCTGATAAAAACGGCTATTTCGGCGAATACGGCGGAC
>CAZGVH010000044.1:0-7676 GCA_964528955.1 uncultured Dehalococcoidales bacterium
ATGTAATCGGGGCGCGGCAATCTCTATCGAATAGCCTGATTTTTATTTGTTATACAGGCGGGCGACCATTGGTCGCCCCTTCTTATCTGTCATCCTTGAGCGTAGCGAAGGATCTCAATGCAATTCGACATTCACCGCCGTTATGGCTCCATCACTATTCATCAGGATTTCATTCAGGGAATAGAGGTAAATACATTTCATAATCCCTCATCAGTCTCGCTATGCTCGACAGCTTCCCCCAAGGGAAGCCGTTTTTTTGCCTTCCCCTCGGGGAAGGTGGCATTTACTTCGTAAATGCCAGATGAGGGCTGGTATTTTCGCCCGTTGCCGTAGATACCTTTGTCATGCTGAGTTCCAAATGGACAATTAAACCCGCGTAACGGCAATGTATACCATGAAATAATGCAGCAATGCCCCTAAAAGGATGAAGATATGAAATATCTCATGGAAACCGAAAAATCCCGGTAGCGGATTCGGTTTCTTGAGCGCATATATGACGGCTCCGATGCTGTAGGCGACTCCGCCGCCGATAAGCAGAGAAAAAGACAGGGTAGACATATTATGCCAGAGGACATTTATCGGGACTACCGCCATCCAACCCATCAACAGGTAGAGGATGGGGGAGATGATGCGGGGGGCACGCAGGTAAAAGACCTTGAAAAACAGCCCCGCCAGTACGCACGCCCACTGCACACAGATGATGCTCCAGAACCAGGCGCCCTCAAGATAAACAAGAGCCATCGGGGTATATGTACCCGCTATCATAAAAAAAATAGCGACGTGGTCCAGCTTGCGCCAGATGTTTACGGCATTCTCTTCCCGCTTCTGTGAGTGATACATACCGCTGGCAAGAAACATGCTGATGGCCCCCAGCCCGTAAACCAGGGATACCAGGAAGTAATTCCATCTGCCCCAGGTAACACATAACAGGATAATCAGACCGGTTAGCGAGGCAACAACCCCGAAAAGGTGTGAATACGCCGCTACTCTTTCAGATTGTTTGATATTAACCACGTCCCCTCCGATATGTCCGGCTTATTATACACCAGCGGGGAATGTTTTATCCTGCGGCTTTTTTCCGTTGTGTCGCCAGGATATATAGGGATGGAATGACGGCAATAGCGGCAACCGGCCAGAACTCCCCTCCCGGCCCGTTAGCGCCGATATAATCCACCAGCAAGCCCATTAAAGGAGCGAAGACCATGGTCGAAATCGACTTGGCCTGGCTTTCGATCGATAATACCGTTGCTCCTTTTTCTTCCGTTGCGAAAGCATCGAAACGGCTGAGCAGTATCGGGTACCAGATATTCTGCAGGAGAGCCGACAGCACAAAAAAGGCGATGGCGATATAGTATAGTTTAAAGTATAAAAGCGGAATCAGCGAGATATAAATCAGCGCGTTGCATATCCAGAGCAGGCGGCTGCCGGCTTCCTCGCTACCACTGAAATTTACCAGGCGGTGAGCATTACGGCTGGCAATTGCGGAGGCAAAGTAGATAACGATATAAACCGCTCCGACTATGATGGAACTGCGCTGCGCTTCTCCCCACAGGATAAAAATAGGCAGCATTAAAGCGATATTCTTCAGAATAGGCTGTAAATAGGTATCGACCGCCTTATAAACCCCTTCAAAGGAGATGGACTCGATTATCAGGCGGCGCAGATTCATATTTACCACAGCCGAACGCATACACTCCCACAGGTGAACCAATACCCTTTTAAAACCGGGATGTTTTTCCGGATTCCCTTCCAGTTCCGCCGGATAGGATAAAAAGTTCATCAGGCCGATAATATAAGGAACAACGGCAAAAAAGAAGACACAGGAGTAATTATCCGTTATCAGCACAAAGATGACTGCCAGGATCGTGGAGACAATAGAACCGATTTTCGACCACGAACGCGTATAACCGTAAACCTTTGTCTTTTCATCCAGGCGTCCCTGCAACCGCAGCCAGGTAAATATCATCGCTTTGTGCGTGCCGGTACGGAAAGCCTCGCCGATGGCGAAAAAGAACATTGCCACAAAGAAATGCCAGTAATCGGTACTTAACCCGAAAATAATGAAAGAGATTATATAAGAGATAAACGACAGGATCATGCTGCGGCGGCGCCCGAACAGGTCGGCGACAGCGCCGCTGGGAATTTCTATCAGGTTGATAAAAAGCTCGCGAAAGCCGACAAGGATTCCGATTTGGGTAAATGAAAGCCCCTGCTGCAGGAAAAAGAGTACTATAAACGGCTCGAAATATCTCTGGTTCTTTAAAAAACCGTATAGAGAAAAACGCTTTATCATTATATTTAATATAATATTCCGCAGCCATATGAAAAGCAATCTTAACCTTTTCTCTTGAATCGCTGATGAAACTCCTTGAAGATTTTTCCCTCGGGCTGAATCCGGTTAACGAATGTTTGCCCGACTCGATGCCGACTTCCGACTTGAGCATAGATATAGATACTGTTAATATATAGTCAATTATGATTAAAGCAGATATTAATCGGCGTTGTGAGTGTGGCAGCGGCAAAAAATACAAAAATTGTTGCGGGTCGTCTGTTGCCGCCGCCCCGGTACAGAATACGGATAGTATCGCCCTGAATAAAGAGATTGCCTATAAAGGGGCTATCGGACGCAAAAGAGAGAAATTCTGCCGGGAATTCATGGCAATGCAGCAAAAGGTTTATGCCCAAATCTCAGACCGGCAAAATGAAATGGTGTCTGCCAAATTGGAGACGATTAGCTGCAAGAAAGGTTGCGCTTACTGCTGCGTCTTTTTTGTCAGCGCCACCGTTCAGGAAGCAGAAGCCATTGTTTATCACCTATATCAAAACAAGAGTAAGCTGGATGCTTTCCTCAAGAATTATCCGGTATGGCGGGAAAGAGTCAGAAAGGGTGGAGACCTTTTCATAAGACCGGCGAAAACCGGTAACGCACTCACAAAAATAAATACAGGCACTCAAGCCGAGAGCTACGAGCTCGGCAACCTGACAGCCTATGCCTTACAGAATATATCATGTCCGTTTCTGGTACAAGGAGCCTGTTCAATTTATGAAGTCCGCCCGTTCGTCTGCGCAGGGCTTGTCGTTACCACCCCCTGCGAATGGTGCGATTCAAGGACGCCAGTTCACGTCGCCGACAGAAAAGTATATATAGGCTACGATCGTTCAATGTTCCCGGATATGCCATTTTATTACGGGAAATCGGATAAACTGGTCGGCTCTTTCATGCCGATACTGGTTTATAATATTCTCACGGGAGGTATGGCAGCATTATCCCGGATACCCGGCCTGGAAAATCTGGAGAAAGACTTTGTGAAGGACACCGAAGTACAATCAAAAATCCGAAAACTTAAAAACACATCCGTGTAATATTCAGTAACCTTTCTGCTGTCCATCGGCAGGTACCTGTTCTTCTTTTTTAACCCCAAAATGACCCGAAAGATATAGACTTATTCCCCTGAAAAGAGTACAATAAGGGTGTAGCTTGTAGGAGAAATTGATGAGATGGTACTTCTAATTTTCTATATAGCAGACCCGGGGGATTTCCAGGAATAAAAGCACTGGCTGGTTTCAGCTCAGTGCTTTTTTATTTAAAATAACATTCAGTTTAAGGAGGGTAAGATGCAATCGAGTTTAATAGGTAAAATCGAGAAAGCCAAGAGATATGCCCAGGAGAAAGACCGGATAACCTTTACTGAATTTACAGTTAATTTCCGTGGGGAAAACGATACCCACGTTACCGGATACGGACTTGAAGGATGGCATTGTACCTGCGATTTCTTCTCCCACTGGGGGCTTTGCTGCCATACCATGGCGATGGAGAAAATACTGGGTGATATGCTGCCAAAGGAAGCCTTAAGCACCCAGTTTGACAACACCCCTGCAATACAATAGTATTATTGCAGGCAGATAGCGTAAAAGGATATGAAAATTTCAGGAAAAACTTCCAGAAGTGGAATTATATACTTTGTTGCGGTATTGTTATTCTTGGTACCGCTGTTGCCCGGCTGTAATAGTACGCCGGGTACGGATACCGCTACTCAAACGACACAAATACCTTTCGCCATACATGTTTTCCCCTTGCACATGGATGACGCCATCGTAGAAGCCAATTACGTTTTTCTGGTTACTGTCGATTATGGAACCATGGAAGCAAAAACAGAAACTACGGAAACCCCTGAAACTACGGAAACCGCAGCTACTTCAGATACTACAGGAACTACCCAATCAATCGATGAAAACCTGGCAAAAATATCCGCTACCTCTGAAAATGCCTTTGTTTCAGTCGGCCCCAAAGCTATAGCAGAGGGCTACGTCGCTGAGGTCGTCGTAGTACCTAATGAAGGAACTGCGGGCAGCATTATTACGGTAAAGGTGAAAGCCGAATGGCAGGGTTACTCGGATACCGAAACAGTCACCCTGAATGTACGTGTAGCCCCGCAATCGCTTGAAGAACTGACTGCTGAAGCTATCACCATCAGGAATACGTTTATTTCCTGGGTTGCCGCCAATTACCCCGAACTCGGAATTTCCCTGGATGAGGCATGGTTCGGCACTATCGTCTATCCTAATACGGCTGTAATAAAATATTTCCTCTTCTTTTCCGAAAAATGGGAAGTCGGCATCCGCTGGAATACTTCTACCAGTTCAGTCGATTGGGCTCAAATGTATGTTAGGTTAAGAACAGCTCAATTTGCGCCTTCCAAGTCTTTTGAAATAGCATCTTTAAGCGCAACCAATCCGAATATTTACGAAATCAGCCCGCACATAATGGTTTGGCGCTAATCAGCGGATAGATATGCAATAGCATCGCCGGCTATAAAAAGCGAGCCGGTAATACATATAAGAGAGTCATTCAGAGCTTGCCGCCTGGCAAGCTCTATTGCTTTGGCAACATCTCCAGCGGATTCAACTTCGATACCACAATTATTGAACTCCTCTTTAAGTAACGGCAGTTCCAGCGAACGCGGATGCCCGGAACGGGTAATAATTATTTTATCGAAGAGAGGAGCGAGTACGCTTATCATACCTTTAACATCCTTATCGGCAGAAGCGCCGAAAACGAGGATTTTTTCTGCCGTAGATTGTAACCCGCTCTGCCGGAAATAATCATTATAATAATACAGCAGTGATTTTTTTAACTCGCCGGCGGAAAGCACATTATGCGCGCCGTCCACCAAAATAAGAGGATTTTTTTTCAGCACCTGGAAACGGCCCGGCCATTTAACCTTAGCCATACCTTTTCTTATGGTTACCGGCGTAATATGAAAACCTTTTTCGCTTAAAACCTCTAACGCCGCTACTGACGTAGCCGCATTCTCCATCTGGCAGCAGCCTAAAAGTGGAATCGATAACAGGTAATCGTTCAGCCTGCCGTTTATCGATACCTGCAACTCTTCGGAATTGAATCCGGCATCCTGCCAGGCAACGTCCTTTCCGACCCTTATCAGCGGCGAGTGATGCTTTAGAGCCGTTCTCTCGATTACCTGCATCGCCTCATCCGTCTGGGGAGAAGAAATTACAGGTATCCCCTCCTTTATAATCCCGGCTTTCTCGGCAGCAATTTTGGCAATCGTATCGCCCAGCACATCGGTATGATCCAAGTTGACGGGCGTGATGACACAGACTGTCGGAACGATGACGTTTGTAGCATCCAGCCTGCCCCCCAACCCCACCTCTACCACCCGGAAATCGACTTCGTGATGCGTGAAAAAGACGAAAGCTAAAGCCGTCATTAGCTCGAAAGTAGTAAGCTGTCCGTAATTAGCATAGCGGTTGACCGCATCGACGGCAGGTTTGATTTCATCAATGATAGCGGCAAATTCAGCTTCGGATATCATTTCTCCGTCGATCTGGAAACGCTCGCGGATATCTATCAGGTGAGGGGAAGTATAAAGCCCGGTTTTATATCCCGAAGCAGTCAATACCGAGCTTACCATAGCGGCAACGCTGCCCTTGCCCTTGGTGCCGGCGATATGCACGGATGCCGCTTTAAGATGCGGATTGCCAAGCGACCGCATCAGTTCTTCCACCCGGCGCAGGTCATAGCTTACCGAATCACGTAACTTATGCGTGGTTTCATAATCGGAAAAGCTGTAAATATATGCCAGCGCCTCTTTATAAGCGGAATCAGACAATACTGCCCCCTTTAAAAATCGACAATATGATTTCAGATGAAACGGTTACTTTTTCTTTATACTGGAAGCCCCGGATACATCGATATCACCCAAAACCGGGTTTCCGATGTAATAAAGAGAAGAAGCGCCGCTGACTTCGGCATTCAGGGTGCCGGCCATATTGACCACAGCATCGCTGGCGCCGCTGACTTCTATGTCGACGTTACCGACAGTAAAATTATCCAGTTTTATCTCGCTTGCACCCGAAACCTGAGATTTTAAATCCTGCCCGCTTCCTGAAACATTCAATGAACTGGCACCAGATACATTGAACTCGGCATCGCCGCATGCTAAGGTTCCGCTCACTCTGCTGGCTCCAGAGATACCAAAATCCGCATCAGCGCATGATAGATTTGCTGTCACGGTGCTGGCACCTGATATATCCATGCTGATATTGCCGGCGCTTAAATCCATAATTTCCAGTTCGCTGGCACCGCTAACACCTATCGAAACATTGTTTGAAGTATCGAAATCCCTGAGAATACCGTCTGAGGCGCCGCTCATCGTCAGCTTCCTGATATCGGGAACGCTGATTTTTGCTGTCGCTGTAACCGAGTAATAGTTGTAGCCCGGCTTCAAACGCACCAGCAGGTTATTTCCGGAATGGTCGACTACCACATATTCCATTATATTGTCATCGGCTGTGACACTGATACTGTAGCTATCCGACTGGCTGATTTCAACCTCGAAGATGTTGCCGACCTGGATAGAATCAAAACCGGTGTAATTAAATTGCTCAGTAATCAGATTTCCCGAACCGGTCACTGGAAATACACACCCCGAAACACACGGAATAGTCAATAAGCTCAAAATGATTATGACCGCCGCAATACTCTTTATTTTCATCCGGAACCTCCGTTCAACACCATAATATTATGGCATATCTTTAAAAGAAATCAATGTATTTTTTAAAGATTTTTTCATTTTTACTTGACGCCCGCATACAGCGGCTGTTAATATCAAGAAGTTGGAGGAGAGATAGATTGGACTTTACAGAGAAATTAAATACAGCCGTTTCAAAGAATAACAGCCTAGTTTGCATCGGGCTCGACCCCGACCCGGACCTGTTTCCCGACGCTGAGAGCGTTATCGAATTCAATAAGGCTATCATAGACGCCACTGCAGACCTGGTTTGCGCTTATAAACCGAATTCCGCTTTCTATGAGGCGCTGGGGGCACAGGGACTTAACGCCCTTAAAGAAACGGTTGATTACATTCCGAAAGATATTCCTGTAATCGACGATGCCAAGCGGGGCGATATCGGAAACACCGCCAAAGCCTACGCCAGGGCTATATTCGACAGTATGAACTTCGATGCGGTAACTGTAAATCCCTATATGGGATATGACTCCGTATCTCCTTTCATAGAATATCGAAATAAGGGGATTTTCATCTTGTGCCGTACGTCAAACGCCGGCTCCGGGGATTTTCAGTCCCTAAGCTGCGTAGCGGACGGCAGGAATATTCCCCTGTTCCAGATGGTAGCCGATAGAGCCAGCCAGTGGA